>JANXWU010000214.1 GCA_025350985.1 Spartobacteria bacterium
GTTCACCGAATTCAAACGGATGACGCGCGATGATTTCGCGGAGACCGGGCGGGTCGAGCGGGTGGAGTTCGGCACCGTACAGACGCGCGGGCGGCGCGCCATCGTGCAGGTGTTTCTGATCGATGCCGAAGAGCGGGTCACGCCGTGTATTTACTCGCTGGTCAACGAAGGCGACGGCTGGAAAGTCAGCGCCACGCGGATGCTCCGGCGTTGGGAAACCGGGCAGCGGCTGGGCGGAATTCGGATTTGACTTGTCCGTGGCAGCGCCCTCCTGCAATCACTCGTCATGCGCTTTCTGCGACTGTTTTCACCCGCCATTCTTGTTTTTTTCGCCGCCGCATCCGTGACCGCGCAAGAGGCCGCGCCGCGTCCGTCGGAGTCGATCGTGGTCAGCAAGCCGCCGCGCAGTGACGATAATTTGATCGGCGAAAACTTGCAGCCGGAGTGGACGTCGTATCGACGGTTTCCGACGACGCGGGTGTATGTCCTGCCGCCGTTTCAGGTCGAGTTCGAGCAATGGTGGAAAGGAAAATTTCCGCGTCACGGCAAGCCGGAACACTTGTTCCAGTCGGAGCTGGAGGTCGGGCTGCCGCACCGGCTCCAGCTCGATTTTTATGAAAATGTCGAACACACCGCCAGCGGCGCGACGCAGCACGCGGGCAACCAAATCGAGGCGCGGTGGGCGTTCGCGCCGTGGGGTCATATTCCGCTGAATCCGACCTTGTATGGCGAGTGGAAGTTTAACGGGCGGGACGCCGATGCTTATGAAATGCGGCTGTTGTTGGGCGAGCAGTTGGCGCCGCGCTGGCATTGGGGATTCAACCTTTTCTTTGAACAGCAGACCGGCGGCGCGCGCTCGACGGAATGGGGCTTCAGCCAGGCCGTGAGTTTCTCGGCGTCCGACAGCAAGTTTAGCGTCGGGCTGGAGATGAACTTCGAGCACACGACCGAGCGAGGCTCGCGCGGCGACCCGTCCCTCGAGTTTCTCCTCGGCCCCAGCGTGCAGTGGCGTCCCACTTCACGGACGCATCTGGATTTAGTGCCGCTTTTCGGCGTGACGAGGGATTCGCCGCGCGTCGAAGTTTTCATCGTCTTCGGCCTCGACCTCGGACGCGGCACAACGGCCACCGAGGCCAGAGCGCCGATCTCCACGCGCGCCCGCTAAGGCAACGGTGCCGGGCAAGTCGTTCGTTTTGAGAAATCGCGATCGGTCATTCTGAGCGCAGTGGAGTTCGCCCAAGCGAACGGAACGCAGTCGAAGAATCTCATGCACTTTTCCGTGCAGCGGCACGGCGAAAACGGTTCAAGAGATTCTTCGACTCCGCCAAGCGTCCGCTCAGAATGACCGATCGCGATTTTTCAAAATGAGCAGGTGCCGCCGGGATTGGATTGGAAGCAGGACCACGATTAGGATTGGGAACCGAATGGTCCGCAACCTTTACGCCCACATTCCGTTCTGCGTGAAGCTGTGTCCGTACTGCTGCTTCCACGTCGAAACGCCGGGCAAAAATAAAACGCGCGGGTTTCTCGACGCGTTGCTGTCCGAGTTGGAAAAACAACGCGACGCGGTTGGCTTGCGGCCCCACACCATTTTTCTCGGCGGCGGCACCCCGACGATGCTTTCCGTGTCGGAGCTCGAATATCTCCTCGGCGGTATGCGCGCGCGACTCGACCTTTCCGAACTGCGCGAGTGGACGATTGAAATCAACCCCGCGACCGTCTCCGCGGACAAGGCGCGGCGTCTGCGCGACCTCGGCGTCACGCGAGTGAGCATGGGCGTGCAATCGTGGGACGATGCGACTTTGCAAACCCTGGGCCGCACCCACAGCGCCGCGCAGGCGGAGCGCACGCTCGACCTTTTGCGCGCCGCGGGTTTTGCCAATATCAACCTCGATCTGATGTTCGCCGTGCCGGGTCAAACGATGGAACAGTGGCGCGCGTCGCTTGCTAAAACCATCGCGCTCGCGCCCGAACACATCAGCGCGTACTGCCTGACCTTCGAGGAGGACACCGAGTTTTTTCGGAAGCTCGGGGCGGGCGAATTTTCACAGGACGACGAGCGCGACGCCCGCATGTTTGAGCTGGCGATGGACCTGCTTCCGGCCGCCGGCTACGGGCACTACGAGATTTCCAATTACGCGCGACCCGGCTTCGAGTCCGCGCACAACGCCGCCTGCTGGAAAGGCGACGATTATCTCGGCCTCGGGCCGAGCGCGTTCTCCACCGTCGGCACTCGTCGCTGGCAAAACGTGCCCGATTCCGCCGCCTACGCACGGCGCATTTTTGCCGGCGAATCCCCTGTTTCCTTCGAGGAAAATCTCACGCCGCAAACCCGCGCGGGAGAAATCGCGGCCTTCGCGATTCGCACCGATCGCGGAGTAGCGCGCACTTCCTTGCTCCCGTGGCAGGAGCGCGTGCAGGAGTTTGAGGCGCTCGGGCTTTTGCAAAACCGGGATGATCGTTTCGTGCTCACGCGGCGCGGCAAACTGCTCGCCGATGCCGTGGCGGAGGCGTTTGTCGAGGCACGCTGACCGAAGATGGCCGCGCTGATCCACGACGTGCTCATCGTTGGCGGCGGGCCGGCGGGGACGGCCTGCGCGGCGATGTGCGCGCGAAATGGATTGCGAACGCTGCTGATCGAGCGCGCGATTTTTCCCCGCGAAAAAGTCTGCGGCGATTGCCTCAATCCCGGCTGCTGGCCGATTCTCGACCGGCTGGGCGTGACCGAGCGCGTCCTCGCACTCCCGCACGCGCCGCTCGCGGAGCTTGAATTCATCGGCCTTCGCGGCCAGTCGATCCAGTTGCCGCTCGGCGATTCCGCAGGCGGTGAGATCGCCGTGAAGCGATCCTGGTTCGACCAAGTCCTGCTGCAACGCGCGCTGGAGGACGGAGCGGTCATCCGCGCGGGCTGCACCGTCACCGCCTGCCATCGGCGCTCGGAAACGTCCCGCTCGGGTTGGGAAGTTGAAGCGGGCGGCGAAACTTTTCGCGCCCGAATGCTGGTCGCCGCCGATGGCCGCAACTCGTCCGTCGCGCGCTTGCTTGGCCTGCTTCCGGGAGCGGCGAAAGATCGCGTCGCGCTGCAAACGCATTTGCCGCTGCCGGAAAACTGCGAGCGCAAAGTCGTGCTGCGATTTTTGCGGGACGGCTACTGCGGTCTGGCCGACGTGGGCGACGGGCAGGCGAATCTTTGCCTGGTCGCGCGACCGCAGCGGATCGAGGCCTTGCAAACGTGGGCGGTAAAACATTTCGGTTTTCCGGCGGAACAATCGTGGCGAACCGTCACGCCGCTGGCCCGCGCCGCGATTGCGCCGACCGCGGAAAATCTCTTTCTCGTCGGCGATGCGGCGCGCGTCGTCGAGCCATTCACGGGCGAGGGGATTTTCTACGCGCTCGCGTCCGGCGAACTGGCGGCGCGCCATCTCGTTGCGGAGTTGCGCGAGAAAAATAGCGAACGCGGCTGGCCGGCTTACCGGCGCGAGCACGCCACGCTTTACCGCGGCAGGCTCTGGATTAACCAACTCGCAAAACAAGCTGTCTTGCATCCGCGCCTGGCGAACCTCGCGCTCAACGCCGCGCGCATCCATCCGCGCGCGCTCGCGTTGCTAACCGCCAGAGTTGTCGGCAAGGCTCACGTGCGGCCGGCATGACAGACAACGTGTCGGTTCAGTCGGAGAGGCGGTGACGCCAGTAGTCAGGATGACGGCTGTGATGCTTGAAGGCGAGGATGCGGATCTCGTCGGGCAAAGCGCGATAGTAGATGGCGTAGGGGAATTGCGAGATGAGGTAACGACGAACGTCCGAATCGAGAACACGCCAACGCTGAGGAACCTGCTCAATGACGCGGGCGGCGGCATCCACGGCGTCGAGAAAGCGAGCGCCAAGTCCGGGAACTCTCTGCTCGTAAAACTGAGCCGCCTCGATGAGTTCCGCTTCGGCGTCCGGGTGGTGAATCAAGCGCATCCGATGGCGCGCCGTGCCGCCTGCATGACCTGCTCATGCGTGCGGCCCGCGAGCGCTGCAGCTTCGATC
>JANXWU010000217.1 GCA_025350985.1 Spartobacteria bacterium
CCGCCGTCTCGCCCGCGACTACGAAACCAACCCCGCTTCCAGCGTCGCCCTCATCCTCGCCCAAGCCTCCAGAATCATGCTCCGCAGGCTCGCTCGCTAGTTTTTAGACAGTCACTAAGTGAGCGGTGCTCCATAAATCCAATCACCGCTTCCGCGCGTGGCAAGCCGCCTTTGCGTCTTGGTTTCGCGCCGCGAAAGCAAGGAGCCGCAGGTCGAGGCCAGCGATAACGGTTCCGCTCACCGACGAGCCGTCGCCAGCACAAATTTCGCGATTTCCCGCGACGCATTCGGCGGGCTGAGGCGCGCAATGTTTGCGTGCCACGTTTGCCAAAGTTGCGCGCCGCCAGTCAAAGCCCGCTCGATGGTTTGGGCGATCTCTTCCGGCGTCTCGGCCAGCGCGCCGCATTCGTTCTCGACGATGAGCCGCATGTTGCCTTCCTCCTGGCCGGGCACGACCTGGCTGATGATCATGGGCGTTTTCGCCGCGATGGATTCCTGCACGCTGGCGCCGCCAGCTTTGCCGATGAGCAGGTGCGAACGCATGAGCAGTTCGGGCATCTTATCCGTCCAGCCAAAAACCTCGACCGGACGCTCAGCCCGCCTGACCGCAGCCTCGACGGCCGATTGCAGGTCGCCATCACGGCCGACGGTGACGGTGAGTTCGACGCCCGGAATCTGCGCGAGGCGGGCGACGAGTTCGGGCGCTTCGGCTTTGCCGGAATTGATCATGTAAAGCACGCGCGCGGGGGTGCCGTTCACGGGCGCGGTTTTGGAAACGGACGCGCGCGCAAACGGCAGTGGCACCGGGAATCCGAGCGGTTTGATTTTTTCCTCCGGCACCTGCGCCCGCCGCAGCACGACCGCGGTCTGCTCGTTGGGCACGACGAAGAAATCGCTCTCGGCGCGGTACCAGACGGAGTTCACGGTGATCGAGTCGGTGACGATCGTGACGAGCGGAAAGGGCCGCGTCGTGTCCGCAAAAATCTCGGCGCAGAGATAGGGGTAAAGCGGCCACGTCGAAACGACGGCGTCGGGTTTTTCGCGCGCGAGCGTGTCGGCGAGGAACGCGCGCAAATGCCCGAGCGCCGGCAGCGACGTGCCGAGCATTTCGCTGGAATCCATCGCCTCGTAAATTTTTTGCCACACCGGCGCGGCGCGGTCGATGAGCTTCAGGTAGCCTTTCTGCGCAATCTCGCCGAGACGGCCGTAGCACAGCTTCACGCAGTCGAGCACCGGGGCGGAATCCAGCCCCGCGAGTTCGACGATGGCCTGGCTGAGATTGCGCGCGGCGGCGTTGTGGCCTTCGCCGAAGCCGGCGGTCAGGATGAGGATTTTCATGGAACGGAAGTGCGTGGAGTTGGCCGCGCGGCTGAGGAAAAGTCGAGCCTGCGACTGCTTCAGGGTGTTACAATCTCGCGACGAACGCGGACGGGGTTTCCACTTTTTTCACCCGCTCTCCCGTGCGTGCTCGACACCGGAAAGCGGATGTTGGAGTTTGCGCAGAGCTTTACCAACCGCCTCCTCTCTGTGCGCAAACTTTTCCTTTTCACCGCCGCGTTCTCCCTCGCGCTCGCGCCCATCGCCTTGCGCGCGCTGACGGATGAGGAAAAAAAAGCGGCCTTCTTGAAAACGCGCGGCGAGGAATCGCCCGAGCCGGCGTCCACGCCTAAACCGAAGCCCAAGCCAAAACCCGCGACGCGCCACTCGCCGACTCCGCACCACAAGGCCACGCCGAAACCGGAGGCCACGCCGCGACCCAAACCGACGCCGGAGCTGACGCCTAAAACTCCGCCGAAACTGATCGAATCCGACGAGGATGCCGTGCCCAAGCGGACCCCCGCGCCCCCGCCGGTGACACCCAAACCCGCGCGCCCTCCGGCCACGCCCAAGCCGGCACCGACGCCGTCCCTTAAAAAAATCGAATCGACGCCGGTGCCGCCCACGGACATTACGATCGCGAAGTCCGGCTTTGAGAACGAGCAGGGCTACGAGCCGCCACCGCCGCCGCCGAAGTTCAGCCTGTGGCCGTGGTCGAAGCCGGTGAATTACCATTACCTGACGAAGTCGGTTATCGACGCCATTCGCAAAGCGCCGGTGAAAAAGGGGCGCTGGCAATACGTCGTCGTCCACAACAGCGGGACGCGGCAGGGCAATGCGAAAATTTTCGACTACTACCACCGCCACACGCGCGGGATGCCGAACGGCCTCGCTTATCATTTCGTCATCGGCAATGGCACGTCTTCCGGCAACGGCGCGGTGGAGATCGGGAATCGCTGGACGCGGCAGGTCAACGGCGGACACGTCCACAGCGATTACCTGAATAACATCGCCATCGGCATTTGCCTCGTTGGCGATTTCAACCGCGACACGCCGACGAAGCAACAACTCGAGGCGACGGAGGAGCTGATTCGCTTCCTGCGCGAGCGCGTCGGGAAGAACAATGGGAAAATCTGCGTCGTGAAGGCGCATCGTGCGATCAACCCTCCGCAGTGGCCCACCGACTGCCCCGGCGACAAGTTTCCCTTTAGCTGGCTGCGCCGATTTGATTAGGCGGCTAACTGTTTCCCCATCTCCCCCGCACTGGTTTCAACCCAACTCTTTCTCCTAACCCCTCCCGTCCCCCCGGCATGGTGAGGGGTAAAGTGCAGGTTCCAGATCGCAGGAATTTCTCGACATGAAAATTGGCATCACCGGCGCTTCGGGCTTCATCGGCACCCGGTTGATCGACGGATCAAACCGCCTCGCCCACCGCGTCATCGCGTTTTCCCGCCACCCAAAATGCGCCGTCCCCAATGCTTTGGAAACCCGCCGGTTTTCCTTCGACCACCCGTTGCGACTGGAGGGATGCGACGCCTTTGTGCATCTCGCGGGCGAGTCGATCTTTGGCCCTTGGACTCGGCGCAAACGGCGGCGCATTCTCGAGAGCCGCGTCCAAGGCACGCGCCACGTCGTTGCCTCCATCGCCGCCAGTCCGGTCAAACCGAAAGTGCTGGTCTGCGCTTCGGGCATCGGCATCTACGGCGACCCCGGTGAAGCGATCGTCGATGAAAACTCGCCCCGCGGCCGCGGATTTCTCGCCGACGTTTGCGAGCAGTGGGAGGCGGAGGCGCGCCGTGCCGAGGACCACGGCGTGCGGACGGTCATGCTGCGGTTCGGCTTGGTGCTGGGGAAAAAGGGCGGCGCGATGAGCGTGCTGCGTCCGCTTTTTTTGGCCGGCCTCGGCGCACAACTGGGCGACGGCCGCCAGTGGATGTCGTGGGTTCACGTCAGCGATGTCGCCGCCCTGACGATGTTCGCCATCGAGAACGACCAACTGCACGGCGCGGTGAATTGCGTTTCCCCGACGCCGTACCGCAATGCCGACTTCACCAAAGCTCTCGCGCAAAAGTTTCATCGCCCGGCGTTCCTCAAGCTTCCGGCATGGCTGTTGAAAACTGTCTTGGGGGACTTGGCCGGCGTGATGCTCACCAGCCAGCGCGTGACACCGGCGCGCGCGACGGAAGCTGGGTTTGGTTTTCGTTACACGAAGCTGTGAGCACCAGGACGGAAGGAGCGGCGGAGTAATGAAGTGGAGTTTTTCCCCTCGCTCCACTACTCCATAACTCCACCGCGCACTTCCATGGCCGCTCCGCAAAATATCATCGCGATCGTTTACGACTACGACCAGACGCTCTCCCCGACCTACATGCAGGAGGAGACGCTCTTCCCCGCGTTTGGCATCGACGCGGCGAAGTTTTGGAAACGCTGCGCCGAACTGGTGAAGGCGCAGGGCTACGACAACGAACTGGCTTACATGAAAGCCATGCTCGACTACCTCGGCTTCGACCGCCCGAGCAACGCCGAACTGCAGGCGCTCGGCGAAAAGCTCACCTTCTATCCCGGCCTGCCCGAGATGTTCGAGGAACTCAATCACGGTCTGCTCACGCCCGAGCAGGAGGCGCACGGCATCCGCGTCGAGCACTACATCATTTCCTCCGGGTTAAAAGTGATGATCGAGGGCAGCCGCCTCGCGAAGTATTGCCGCGCGATTTTCGGCTGCGAATTTGCGGAGGACGAACACGGGCGCATCGCGTTTCCCAAACGCGCCATCAGCCACACGCAGAAGACGCAATTTCTTTTTCGCATCAACAAAGGGCTGCTCGATTTGTCGCAGGACGTGAACGACCACATGCCCGCCGACCTGCGCCCCGTGCCGTTTCCCCACATGATCTACCTCGGCGACGGGCCGACCGACGTGCCGTGTTTCACCGTCATCCGCCAATACGGCGGTCAGGCGATCGCCGTTTACAACGCCGCCGAAACCTCGCGCGCCAGTTTCAAAAAATGCTTTCAACTCGCGGCCCACGCCGACCGGTTGAAACACATCGCGCCCAGCGACTACCGGCAGGGCTCGCATCTGCGCCTGCTACTCGAACAAATGGTGCAGGAAATTGCCGAAAAAATCGTGGCCGAACGCTTGCGCGAAACCGAAGCCGGCACGGTGCGCGCGCCGAAGCATTCGTGAAATGTTAGTGTGGAAAAGATGGAGGCGGCGGGAAAAAGTAGCGCAAGCTTCCAGCTTGCTGTGCGGGTGACCGCAAGCTGGAAGCTTGCGCTACATGCGCTCGCGCCGTCACCGCATCTTTTCTACACACCAGATGGCCGCCGCATCCTTCGTCCGGGCTTGTCCGGCGCGCACCGGTCGCTTACGGTTCGCACTCCATGTTGAAAGACGTTCGGCACATTCATTTTCTCGGCATTTGCGGTACGGCCATGGGCGCGGTCGCCGCCGCTTTGCGCCAGCGCGGGTTTGTCGTCAGCGGCTCCGATGAGAACGTCTATCCGCCGATGTCCACTTTTCTCGAGGAAAAGGGCGTCGTGCTCAGCCACGGCTATCGTCCCGAAAATATTCCAGCCGACGCTGAATTGATCGTCGTGGGCAATGCCATCCGGCGCGGCAATCCGGAAGTCGAGGCGGTGCTCAATCGCAAACTTTACTACCTCTCGCTGCCCGAAGTGCTCAAGGAATTCTTCCTGCGCGGACGCCACAATCTCGTCGTCACCGGCACGCACGGAAAAACGACCACCACCTCGCTGCTGGCTTGGATCCTCGATTGCGCGGGCATGGAGCCCGGCTACATGATCGGCGGCATCCCGAAAAACCTGGGCCAGGGCTGCTGTCTGCGCGACTCGAAACATTTCGTGATCGAGGGCGACGAATACGACACCGCGTTCTTCG
Organism: Spartobacteria bacterium; assembly: GCA_025350985.1. Taxonomy (GTDB): domain Bacteria; phylum Verrucomicrobiota; class Verrucomicrobiia; order Chthoniobacterales; family Chthoniobacteraceae; genus JANXWU01. The sequence continues at coordinate 5,219 of JANXWU010000217.1, forward strand.
ACAAGCGCTCGAAGTTCGTCCACTACCTCCCCGAACTGGTGATCGTGAACAACCTCGAGTTCGATCACGCCGATATTTTCGACAACCTCGACGCGATCAAGCTGAGCTTCCGGCGCCTGCTGAATATCGTGCCCACCAACGGCATGGTGCTGTTGAACGGCGACGACGCGAACTGCGTTGAAGTCAGCAAGACATGTCCGGCGCCGATGGTTGAAGTTGGCTTTTCCCCGAACTGCGGCAACCAAATCCGCCGCGTCAGCTACTCGCCGCGCGGCTCGACGTTTACGTTGTTCGAGACGGAATTCACGACTTCGCTCACCGGCGAATACAACGTGCGCAACTCCGCCATGGCTGTGGCCGCGGCGCACTTTTACGGCGTGCCGCTCGACGCGATTCAAAAAGCAGTCGCGTCCTTCCAAGGCGTGAGCCGCCGCCAGGAAATGCGCGGCGAGACGCGTGGAATCAAGATCATCGACGACTTTGGCCATCACCCGACTGCCATTCGCGAGACGCTGACCGGGATGCGCCACCAGTATCCGGGCGCGCGCTTGTGGGCGATCTTCGAGCCGCGCTCGAACACCACGCGCCGTGCCATTTTTCAGCAACAACTCCCCGACGCGCTCGGCGTCGCCGACGGTGTGATCCTCGCGAAAGTCGCGAAGATCGAGCAGATCGCCGAGAACGAGCGGCTCAACCCAGCAAAGGTGGTCGAGACGATTGCCGCGCGTGGGAAGTTCGCGTTCTACGAGCCGGAGGTGAACCAGATCATCGCGCGTTTGAAACCGCTCGCGCAGTCCGGCGACGTCGTGGTGATATTCAGCAACGGGGGGTTCGAGGGAATTCACGCGCGGCTGTTAAAGGAACTGTAGCCGGAAAGCTGCCGGTGCTTCACGAAACTAATTAATCTGGAACTCAGGAACTCAGGAACTCAGGAAAACCAGCAGGCAAGAGAGAAGAACAAATCGCGCCGTTAAATCGTCCTGTCTTTTTCTGACTTCCTGAGTCCCAGATTTTTCCCGAATGAAGCCGGCCAGTTATCTCGAAAGTCATCGCACACACGACTACCCGTTTTTGGTCCGGCGGTGGCGGGCGGTCGCGCGCAAGGCAGGGCTGGAGATGCGTCCGGTCGTGGCACAAACACCGGCGCACAAGCTGTTCGTCGTAAAATCAAAACGCCTCGGGAAGTCCGATGGAATCTACATCTCCGCCGGCATCCACGGCGACGAACCCGCCGGCGCCGAAGCGCTCATCCTGTGGGCAGAACAAAATGTAAAACGGCTCGCCGAGCTGCCACTGCTCATCTTTCCCTGCCTCAATCCCTGGGGACTCACCAACAACCAGCGAGTCGATCAAAACGGGCACGACTTGAACCGGCAATTCCATCTCGACCTGCCGCTCGTCCGCGCCGTGAAAAAACTGACCGAGCCGCACCAGTTCGCGCTCGCGCTCACGCTGCACGAGGACTTCGACGGCCAGGGGCTTTACCTTTACGAGGTCGAGCGGGCGACGCCGTACTGGGGCGAGGATTTGTTAAACATCGCGCGCCCAATCATCGCGATTGAAGGCCGCGTCCTGATCGACGGACGCCGCGCGAGCGCCGGCATCGTGCGCCGAAAAGTGACGCTGAAAAAGTTTGCGGACATCGGATTGCCGGAAGCCGTCTGGCTGCATCTGAACCATTCGACGCGCACGTTTACCATCGAGACGCCAAGCGAGTTTTCGCTCGACCGCCGCGTGCAGGCGCAGATTGCGATCATCGACGAATGCGTGCGGCGTGCGGCGGCGCAGTCTTTCTGATTTCATCTCGCGTCAAGGCCATGACCACCCTTTACCAACTCGAACCCAGTCGGGATCGAAGCCGGCTCCATGCCCTAATCGACGGGGCTAAACGAATCCGCGCGTTCCAGTTCGCCTGAACGATTGAATCAGATGCGAATCCTGCAAACCGAGTTGTTCCGAACGGTGGTCCGCACGCGTATGCCCTTCCGCTACGGCATCGCGACGCTCACCGAAGCGCCGCACGTTTTTCTCCGCGCACAGCTTGAAGTGGACGGCAAACTTGTGAGCGGAATTGCCGCCGATCACCTGCCGCCGAAGTGGTTCACAAAGGATCCGGATCGTTCGACGACCGACGAAATCGGCGAGATGACGCGCGTGATTCAGCACGCGATGAAGCTCGCGCAGGATGCGGAAGCGGCGAGCGTGTTCGAGTTGTGGCAGCAACTTTACGCGGCGCAGATGGATTGGGCGGCGCGCGAAAATCTCCCGCCGCTGCTCGCGCATTTCGGCGTCACCTTAGTCGAGCGCGCGATCATCGAAGCCGTGTGCCGCACGGCGGGTGAGCCGTTTTGGAAAACACTTCGCACGGAGAATTTCGGGCTGCGGCTCAGTGCCGTGCATCCGAGTTTGCGCGACGGCGAACTGAACGAGCTGCTGCCGCCAAAGCCGCTTGAATGCTTGATCGCGAGGCATACGGTTGGCCTCACGGACGCGCTCACCGAGGACGAAATCCCGCCCGGCGAACGCCTCGATGATGGCCTGCCCCAATCCCTCGAAGCGTGCATTCGGCAGTACGGACTCCGCCATTTCAAAATCAAAGTGTGGGGCCAGCCGGAGCGCGACGTGGAACGGCTCACACGAATCGCCCGCCTTATTTCGACCCACGCTCCCGGCGACTTTGGCTTCACCCTGGACGGCAACGAAAACTTCAAGTCGCCCGAGCCGTTCGCCGAGTTCTGGAAAAACGTGACGGCGAGCGTGCCGGAGTTTTTTCGGCATCTGATTTTCGTCGAGCAGCCTTTCCATCGCGACATCGCGCTCGACGATTCGGTTGGCAATTTTTTTGCGCAATGGCCGGATCGTCCGCCGGTGATCATCGACGAATCCGATGCGACGACGGAGAGTCTGCCGCGCGCGTTGCAACTCGGCTATGCGGGGACGAGTCACAAAAATTGCAAAGGCGTCTGCAAGAGCGTGAGCAACGCCTGCCTGCTCGCCCACCTCCGTCGCGAAATGCCGGGTCGGACGTTGGTGATGAGCGGCGAGGACTTGTCCAACATCGGCCCGGTGGCGCTGCTGCAGGATCTGGCTGTCGATGCCGCTCTCGGGATAGAAAGCGTCGAGCGCAATGGCCATCATTACTTCGCCGGTCTGTCGATGTTTCCAAAAAACGTGCAACAAGCCGTGCTCGAATCGCACGGCGATCTGTATGCAGCCACCGACCGCGGGTGGCCTTCCGTCTCGATCCGCGAGGGGATGCTTTCCGTCAGCTCGCTGAACCGCGCGCCGTTCGGCGTCGGCTTCGATCTCGACACCAGTTTTTGCGAGAAGCTGTAAGCTCAGTCCAGCCGCTTCAGCGTCCGCAAGCCGTAACTCCGCATCAGCGCCGTGTCACCGTCCTGCACTTCCTTCGGATCGAGAAAGATCACGCGCGGGTTCTCCTCGAACTCCAGTTTGTGGAAACCGTCGATCGGCTTCTCCAACGCCGCCGGCACATCGGCCAGACTTTTCAGCGCCACCCCGTTGATCCTGGTCACCACCACGTTTTGAATCTCCTCATAACCGACGGTGTTCGGCGTGGGCAGGACGTGGCTGAGGATCACGATCTTCTTGCGGTCGCCTTGGAAAAGCGTGTCCTGAAACCGGTCGAAATAAACAAAACGCTCGGGCGCCTTTTTGAGCCAGTCGCTCCCAAACTCTTTCAGATATTGCCGTGAAAGCTCTTGCAACACCAAGCCCCCCAGCACGTAGAAGTGCGGCGCGCGGTCGATCACATACGGGTCGATGACAAAATCCTGCGCGGTGCGATGGGCGGCGGTGAGGCCGATTTCCTGTGACTTGCCAGCGCGTAGAATCTTGAACTTTAACACCTCTCCGACCGACGTTTTGGTCGAGGTGAAATGGATCATCGAGACCTTGCCGTAGTCGCTGTCGAAATAATTTCCGTCCTGATCGATCGGCTTGCCATTCACCGAAAGGATCACGTCGCCCTCTTGAAAACCGGCGGCTTCGGCAGGGCTGGCGCGCAGGACGCGCGTCACGTAAACACCGCCACGCTCCTCGCCATTCAGCCCAATGTGTTTGCGCAACTGCGGGTCGCGCAAGGGATCGAAATGCAGCCCCGTGCGCGGGAAGCCTTTATAATCCTTGCTCGCGGCGTCCTTGAGAAAATGCTCGATCACCGGCGTTGGAATCGCGTCCACGTTCTGCGTGCGCGCGTCGTAGCGGATGAGCATGCCGATGAGTTTGTTGTCCTTCACGACCGGCAGGGTGAAGCTGCTTTCGCGGTATTGCAGCGGCGTCGTCAGCCGATAAAGCAGAAACGCCGTGTCATCCTGCGGGTAACGCGCCACCTCGATCGTCGTAATAAGCGCCGTCGTGATGAGCAGCGAGCCGGTCGATTCGAGCTGCCACAGCGCGGCCCGGTCGCCGACCACGGCATTCTTCAATTCCAGCGGCTTCACATCCGCGAGGAACTTGTCGTCGCCCGGCTTGAGCAGCGCGAGATTCGCCTCGTAATCGACCACCTCCACCGTGGCCACGGTTTTCTCGCCGCTCTCGGCGCGCTCCAGTTCGATGTAGTTGGAATTGGCCACGAGTTCCGCGGTCACGAGCACCCGTCGACCGGCGATCACCGGCGCGAGCGCGTGCATGGAAAACGGCTGCTTCTTCGACCACGGATGCACGAAGTCGTAAGCCTGATTGGTCACATTCACCCGGACGACGGGAACGTGCAGTTGCTTCGTGGCATCGACCGTGGGCGGGGCGGCGAACGCGGGTACCGCCGTAAAAAGAAACGCCAGAAAAAAAGATCGAATCATGAGACAGGCAACGGGTTTAGTTTTTAACGCAGAGGCGCGGAGCAGGGAGCGAGAACAAGCAGCGGGCTGCTTTTCGGTAGTTGGTTTTGG
>JANXWU010000230.1 GCA_025350985.1 Spartobacteria bacterium
TCCAGGAAGTTAATGCCGCCATCGATCGCCGTGCGGATAATGCGGATGCTTTCCTCCTCGTCCTTTTGCTGGCCGATATGAAAGCCACCCAAGCCCACCATCGACACCTTTTCGCCCGTCCGACCCAAGGCGCGGCGGGGAATGCCACCGGACTTCTCCGCCGCCCAAGCCTCACTTTTCACGCTGATCGTCACCCCCATCGCGATCGCCGCGCGGACAAAGTCCCGGCGAGTTACTTCAAAATCTGGTCTTGGAGAATTGGTCTTCATAAGTCGTCTTTCCAAACCTTTCGCAACTCGAATCGCGAAAGGCTGCTTGCCTCTTCCTGAGTTGGAAGAGTCGATAACTTCGACCTTAAAGGGCGTCTAAAAAGTCTTGATGCGTGTGGAAAGCGGCGCGAGGACGCGCCGCACTCCAAAGCGGCTGCGCTGCAAAACTAAGCTGCCGCGCCTTTTTCCGCGCCAAGCGCTTTGGAGTGCGCTGCGTCCCCGCAGCGCTTTCAACACGCGCGCCCCAACTTTTAGACGCCCTCTTAGAACCTATCCGAAAGCCGCGCGGCGGAACACAAGCATCTTGCCCATACCGGACAGCAGGCTTCCAGCCTGCCTAGTTGAGCCTCAGCAGGCAAGGATGCCCGCCTGCCCGCACCGCTTGGAAGACGGTGTTCCGATTGGTCGGATAGCTTCTAGTCTTATTGGCCGGGTCAAGCCGCCGTCTTGACCGGACGAACGGCCTTGGGCTTCTTCTCCCGCGGCGCAAACTCGAACCCAACCTTGCCCGCTTCCAGCTTGAGAAAAGCCGCGAACGCCCGCCCTTTTTTCGAAATGAATTTCGGCAGTAAATCAGTCTTACCCGTCGTGAGCATTTTCTTCACCTGCTCGGGCGCGATTTGCTTTTGCAAAATGGTTTTGCCCATCCGCAGCGTGCAGGTTTTTTGGCCGCCGACCGCGTGCTCACAGGCAAAGGCGTTGTCGAGTTCATAGACTTGGCCCTTTTGACAAACCGGACACGGCGCGAGGGGCGTGAGCTTGGAAAAATCAATCGCCTCGCCCTCCTTCGCCTCCGAATTTTCAAAGTCGAACTTCGGCTTAAAATCTTCTCCGAGCGTGACGAGGGCGGAGAAGGCGCGGCCCATCTTGCTGCGGAATCCTTCCAGCGGGCCGAGACGTTTTTCGGTGAGCAGCGTGATGACTTCCTCGGGCGTGAATTGCCGCGACGCCATCGTTTTCCAAATGAGCAAACCGCACTGCTTGCACTCGAAGGTTTTGTAAGTCTCCTTGATCGGCCCGCCGCCGCACTTCGGGCACGGCGCTTCGATGGTCGCGTATTCGCCTTGAATCGTCTCGCCGCGGAAGCCCTTGACCTTATCGATGATTTCGCGCGTCAGCCCGCGAATCTGCTCCATGAACTGCGCGCGCCCGAGCTTCCCCTGCTCCATTTGTTTGAGCTTGAACTCCCACTCGCCCGTCAGTTCTGGTTTGCAAAGCACGTCGGTGCCGAGATTGCGCAGCAGCGTGATGAGCGACATCCCTTTCGCGCTCACGATCAACTCCCGGCCCTTGCGCTCGATGTAGCCTTCAAAAATCAGCCCCTCGATCACCTGCGCGCGCGTCGCCGGAGTGCCGAGTCCGCGCTCGGCCATCGCCTCGCGCAGTTCTTCGTCATCGACGAGTTTGCCCGCGCCTTCCATCGCGGAAAGCAGCGTCGCTTCATTAAAACGCGCCGGCGGTTTCGTTTCGTTTTCCTTCACTTCAATCGCGAGCACGTTCGCGATTTCGCCCGGTGAGATCGGGACAATCGACTCGTTTTCACCCGCCGCTTCTTTTCCATAAACGGCGAGCCAACCGGGATCGACGATGATTTTCCCGTCGGTTTTAAAAGCCTCGCCTTCGACGCGGGTGATGCGCGTGGTGACTTCAAATTGCGCCGCCGGAAAAAACACCGCGATGGTCCGCCGCGCCACCATGTCGAAAACTTTGCGCTCGAAATCGTCAAGGCCCGCCGCCGATTTTCCGGTCGGGATGATGGCGTGGTGATCGCTGACTTTGGCGTTGTTGAAGACGCGCTTGGTCGGAATGACCCAGCCGTTGCGGAGCGCCTTTTCGGCGTGGACCGAGAGCGACGAATCGTCAAAGCTTTTCAGCACGGTTTTCACCTGGCCGAGATTGTCCTCGGGCAAATAGCGCGAGTCGGTTCGCGGATAGGTCAGTACTTTGTGTTTCTCGTAAAGCGCCTGCGCGAGTTGCAGCGTCCGCCGCGCGCTCAGGCCGAAGCGGCCATTCGCCTCCCGCTGCAAAGTCGTGAGGTCGTACAGCAGCGGCGACGCCTGCGTGGTCGGCTTTTTCTCCTCGGTGATGACGCCGGTCTTGCCGTCGCATTTCGCCTGAATCGCCTCGGCTTGTTCCCGATTCCAGATGCGTTCCGCGCGCGTATCTTCTTCGCCATCTTTCTTAAATTTCTCGTCAAACCAGCGTCCGCGATAACTGCCGGCTTTCACGCCGAAATCGCCGAACACTTCAAAATAGGTGCGCGGTTTGAACGAGCGGATTTTCTCCTCGCGCTCGGCAAGAATGGCGAGCGTCGGCGTCTGCACGCGACCTGCCGTCGTCTTTTGAAAACCACCCTCGCGCGAGTTGAACGACGTGAGCGCGCGCGTTGAATTGATGCCAACCAGCCAGTCGCTTTCGGCGCGGGACATGGCCGCGTCCGCCAGCGGTTGCATCGATTCGTCGCTCCGCAAATTCCGAAACGCCTCGCGAATCGCCTCGCTCGTCATCGATTGCAGCCAGAGCCGTTGCAGCGGCTTTTTCGAGCCGGTCCACTTGACGACGTTGCGAAAAATCAGTTCGCCTTCGCGCCCGGCGTCGCAGGCGTTGATCAGCTCCGTCACGTCCTTGCGCGCGATCAATTTTTTCAGCACCCGCAGCCGTCCCTCATTCCTCTCGATCGGCGTCAGGTCGAACTCCGGCGGCAGTACTGGCAGATTCTCCAGATTCCATTTCCCGCGTTTCACCTCGACGCCTTCCGGCGGCACGATCTCGACCAAATGACCCACCGCCGACGAGATGACAAACTGCTCGTTTTCGAAAAAATCCTTCTCGCGTTTGAACTTGCCCAGCACGCGCGCCAAGTCGGCGGCGACGCTGGGTTTTTCGGCGATGACGAGAGTTTTGCCCATGAGGAAAAGTGAATCTGGAACTCAGGAACTCAGGAATGGGAACGAGGAAAATCAATCGATCCCGGCTCGATGGGCCGCTCACGGCCCACGCGTTTGATCGTCAGCGGCATGGCGGCAAAATTAAACAGCAGGGCGTCCTGAAGGTTTGCGGCTTTGAGGTACGAACGGACGATGGAGAAATGAATGCGCTCCAATTCCGCCACCGCTTTCAATTCAACAACGAATAATCCTTCGACTAGAAAATCGAGGCGGTGTTCGCCAATCCCTCTTCCGCGATAAAACAACGGGAGTGTTTTTTGACGCTCGTAACGAACGCCTGTCAACTCCAACTCGACCGCGAGAGCCGCTTCGTAGGCTGATTCCAAAAATCCCGGCCCGAGTTCGCGATGCACGGCGATGGCGGCGGCAATGATCCTGTCACTCCGATGCCTGTTCTGGATCTCTTCCGATTCTTTCCTGAGTTCCTGAGTTCCAGATTCCATTAAAGAAGTTTCACAAAATGCTGGCCGGGCAGTTGTTTCACTAGCCGTTTCATTTCAAGGGCGAGGAGCGTCGATGAGACTGTGGAGGTTGGCAAGCGGGTTTTGGAGATGATCGCGTCGATGGCTGTCTCGGAGTCGCCGATGGCGTCATACACCAGTTTCTCCTCGGGCTGGAGCGCATCGGCGCGCGGCGAGCTGGCGGTGAGTTTCGGCGTTTCGGGAAAAAGTGTCTGCATGTCATCGACGATGTCGTTCGCGCTCATCACCAGTTTTGCGCCTTGTTGAATGAGGCGGTTCGAGCCCGCGCTGGTCGGGCGATCAATCGGTCCGGGCACCGCGAAAACATTGCGCCCCTGTTCGGCGGCTTGTCCGGCGGTGATCAGCGCGCCGCTGCCGAGACCGGCTTCGACCACCAGCACGCCGAAGCTCCAGCCGCTGACGATCCGGTTACGCATCGGAAACGTCTGCGTGTCCGCTTTCACCTCCATCGAAAACTCGCTGACGACCGCCGCGCCCGACTCGACGATTTTCTCCGCGAGCCCGAGGTTTTCCTTCGGGTAGATATTTAGAAATCCCGAGCCGAGCACCGCGACCGTGCGACCTTTTGCCGCGAGCGCGCCCTGATGCGCCGCCGTGTCAATGCCGCGCGCCAGTCCGCTGACCACCGTGAGGCCAGCGTAGGCGAGCTGATAGGAAAGTTTCTTCGTGCATTCGAGTCCGTAGTGCGAGGTCTGCCGCGAGCCGACGATGGCGATGCCGTGATGATCGCGGTCCGTCAGCGTGCCCCAGACGTAAAGCACGATTGGCGGGTTGTGGATTTCGCGCAGCAGCTTGGGATACTCCGGCGATTCCTGCGTGATGACGTGCGCGCCAAAGTCCGCGACACGTTTCAGTTCGGCTTCGAGATCAACGTGCTTCTCCCAGCCTGCGACGTTTTCCGCAACCTCGTTGCCGATGCCATCGACCGTGCGCAGTTCGCTCGCGCGCGCGACCAGAATCCGCTGCGGGGTTTCGAAAACTTCGAGCAGATTCCGCAACCGCACCGGCCCCATTTTCGGAACCATATTCAGCGCGATGCAAGCCTCGGTGTGCGTCACGCGGCCAAGCTAGCACGGGGGTCAATCTGCGCCGAAGTAGCACAGCCTTCCAGGCTGTGGGGGGAGCCGGGCATCCTGCCTGCCGATGCACCGGAACGCAGGCTAGAAGCCTGCTCGCCGCACACGCTGGAAGCCTGTGCTACGGGCGCGCGGCTTTACAACGTGACTTCGTCGCCCTCACGCGCGGCTTCGATTTGCAGCGTGCTTTCCTTGGACACCGCCAGCTCGCGGGCACGCCCGACCATCGCGTGGATGAATGGATCGTCGTGCTCCGGGTCGTGGTGGAAAAGGAAAAGCCGTTTCACTTCCGCTTCGATCGCCAGCTCGACCACCGCCGTCAGGCAGCCGTGACCCCAGCCGACGTGCGCCTCATATTCGTCCTCGTCGTAGTGGGCGTCGATGATGAGCGCGTCCGCCCCGCGCGCAAACTCGATCAGTCTTTCGTCCACGCCCTCGGCGTCCGCGATGTGCGCCGTGCGGCGTTGGCCGTAGAGTTCGTTGTCCGGCAGATACGCGATGGAGCCGCTGCTGGTCTCCAGACGAAAACCCATCGTGACGCCGGGATGGTTCGCGCGATGCGTGCCCACCTTCACCGGGCCGATGGAAAACTCCGCGCCCGTCAATTCCTCGATAACAATGTTCGCCGACATCTCCGCAAACGCGATGGGGAAATATGGCGCCTCCATCTGGCCTGCCAGCGCCTTTTCGAGCCCGGCCTGAAAGTCGGCGCAGCCCCGCACGCAGATTTTGTTCTTCGCGTCGTAGGCCGGCTGGAAAAAGGGAAAGCCGTGGATGTGATCCCAGTGCGGATGCGAGATCAGCAGGGTCAGGGCGGCGGGAGCGCCAGCGAACTCCTTCGCCAGCGCAAGGCCGAGCGGACGAATGCCCGTCCCGGCGTCGAGCACGATGATTTCGCCATCGGCGCGGACTTCGACACACGGCGTGTTGCCGCCAAAAAAGAGGGTCGAGGGGCCGGGCGTCGGCACCGAACCGCGGACGCCCCAGAATTTAAACCGGCAGGACATTAAGGATTTTTGATCGAGGATTTGCGATTGAAGGTTGCAGCAGAACGTCTCTTCTCCGCAAAATGCACGCCACTGGCTATTCCAAACTTCACTCAACCCCATCTCCACACCCATGAACGTCCCTCAACTCCGCAGTCCGTCGGAAAAACTCGGCGGCCTTGTTTACCTTCCCCGCCTCATCGACAAAGTCCGCCTGCACCAAGCCGGGACGCTGCCCGCCGATTACCACGCGAATTTGGGCAAGGGGTTCGACGGTCGTTGCGTCAATTTTTTGCAAGTAACCTACGACGCGCTCGCGGAACGCGTGCAACAAGGCGGGGACGACGCGGCGATCCTCGCCTGGTGTTTCGAGCAGGGTCGCAAACCGAGCGAGGAGGAAATCGAGATTTGGAACGAGTTCCTGCGCAAACGCGGCTGGAACGACGAGGCCACGGAAATTCTGCTGAAACGAAAAAAAGACGCCGGCGCCGAGGGCCGTGCCGACATCCAGACGATGTTCGATTACATCGACTTCGACGAAGGACGGGAGCCGGCTGGGAAGAAAGTTTGAGGACGATCTTCATGCGCCCGCGCCGCCATCCTCCCGCCGCCAATCCGCTGTCAGAGCCGATGGAGCGGCGACACAGTTGGCTAAGTTGCAGAGGGGACGGCGTCATTCTCCTGACGAATGACGCTCACCCACTGTCTGGCCTCCCTGATGGACGACGCGCCTGAAATCGTGCCAGCCGCGAGCCCGGCGGAGCATACCGTCCGGGTGCAGCAGCTTTTCGTCAAAAGCCAAGGTTCGCTGAAGGCGTTCCTGCTCGCCCTCGTGCCCGATTTTACCGAGGCCGAGGACTTGTTGCAGGAGGTTTTTCTCGTCGTCACGCAAAAGGCGGGGACGTTCAAGGAAGGGACGAACTTCATGGCGTGGGCGCGGCAAATCGCGCGCTTCAAGGCGATGAGCTCGATGCGCAAGCGGCGCAACTCACCCTCCGTCCTCGCCGAGGACGTCGTCGAATCATTGGTCGCCGCGGAACCCGAGGTGCCTTACGACGAGTCGCAGATCGCCGCGGTCCGCGACTGTTTGAAAAAACTCGCGCCACACGCCCGCCAACTCGTGACGATGCGCTACATGAACGAACACGGGCCCGGCGAAATCGCCCAGCGCATGTCGTGGTCGGAAAACGCCGTCAACGTAACCCTGTCCCGCGCCCGCACGACTTTGCGCGAGTGCGTGCAGCGACAGCTTCAGCGGCTGGAGGTGACATGAAAGACGAGCGCCTCAACGTCCTCCTCAGCGCCTATCTGGACGGCGCGCTCGCGCCCGACGAAAAGCTCGAACTTGAAGGCCAGCTTCGCTCCTCGGCCAGTGCGCGCACGGAGTTTTGGGACCACGCGCGGATGCACGCCGTGCTCCACGAAGTCGAGCAACGCCACGCCATCGATCACCCCGAAGATGCCGATGAAACCAAGCGCCGCGGGGAAAGCCCGGTGGATTTTTTGCGCTCGCGCTGGCGTCCGAGCTGGCTCCCGATCGCGCTCAGCGCCGTGGCGTGGCTCATCCTCGCAGCCTTCCTCGTGCGAAACATGGCGCAGCAAAAAGCGGTGGCACCCAAGCGAGTTTATGTGGGGGAATTGCGCCATGATCTCGATGCCGTCTGGGCCGGGGACAGCCCGCAGATTGCCGTCCACCAGCCGCTCAAAGTCGAGACGCTTCACCTCCAATCCGGCGCGGTGGAAATCGCGCTGGTCAGCGGCGCGCTCATCGCCATCCAAGGGCCCGCGAAGTTTGAATTTCGGTCCGCCGACCGCATCGTCCTCGTGCAAGGCCGCATCGGCGTGACCGCGCCGTCCCAAGCGCGCGGCTTCACCGTCGAAACGCCGTCGCTCAAAGTGGTCGATCGCGGCACCCGCTTCGGCGTCAGCGTCGATGCGGACGGCGTCGCGGAGGCGGAAGTTTTCGAGGGAAAAGTCGATGTCTTCCCCAACCGGGATGTCGTTAAAAAATCGACGGGACCCCAGCGGATCACGGAAAATCATGCGGTCCGGGTCGATCCCGCCAAAAAAGAAATGCTCGCGATCAAAAGCGATCCGAATCGTTTTCCGCAACCCGAACGGCTCACCGACAACCTGCTCAACGACCCCAGTTTCGAAGCCGGCGCCGACCCTGCGCCAGACGGGCTGCCGAGCAAATTCGGTGAATGGGGCGGCGACTTTTGCCACGTCACCGGCGCGGAACTGGGCATCCAGCCGCAGACGGGAAAAGCGATGCTGCGTTTCCTGCGCGGCGACAACACACGCTCGAATGGCGAGACGCATCCGAACTCCGAATTGTGGCAGATGATTGATCTGCGCCCGCACAAAAAGCTCATGGCCAAGGCGCGCGTCGAAGCGGAACTGTCATGCTATTTCAACCACGTCGCCGGCGAGCCCGGAAGTTCCCAGCGGTTTGGCATGAATGTGTTTGCGTTTCGCGGCACGCCCGGCGACCCGGACGAACTGTGGGCCAGGCGCAACAAAGTCGCCGTGGGACGCGCGCACGCGGAGATGCTCACCGACGACATGCCCGCGACGTGGCAGCGTCTGGACGGCAAGATGCCTGTGCCCGCCGGCGCCGATTTTCTCATTGTGCAAATCTACGCGAGCAATCGCGAGGGATTGACCGCCGAGCAGCCCGTGCTGGTGGGCAACTATGCCGACTCCGCGATGCTGCGGCTGCGCGTCCCACCAAAGCTCGGAACGGCACCGGTGGTGAAGGCGCGTTGAGGGCGGGACGCTGCCTCCCACCCGCTGACTCTCCGAAGGCTCCGCCCACCCCACTGACTTTCCAATTTTGACTTTTCGAGTATCTTTTGCCTCCCATGAATCGCACCCCTCGAATCTCTGCCGCGGCGACCGCATGTGCCGTCGCGAGTTTTTTCCCCCTGGCGGTTTTGACCGCCGACGAGTTGCAATTCAACCGCGACATCCGCCCGATTCTTTCCGAAAATTGCTACCACTGCCACGGGGCTGACCCCGGCACGCGCAAGGAGGGTTTGCGGCTCGACCGGTCCGAGGGTTTGTTCGACAAGCGCGACGCGGGCACGCCGGTTGTTCCGGGAAAAGTGGACGACAGCACCTTGATCGAGCGCATTTTCTCGGACGATCCAGAAGAGTTGATGCCGCCGAAAAAGTCGCAGAAAAAACTCACGGCGCAGCAAAAGGAGCTGGTGAAAACCTGGGTGGCGCAAGGTGCGAAGTGGGAGCCGCACTGGTCCTTCATCGTGCCGCAGCGTGCGGCGCTGCCCCCAGTCAAAGACGCCGCGTGGACGAAGACTCCGATCGACAATTTCATTCTGGCAAAACTGGAGGCGAACAACCTGAAACCCGCTCCAGAGGCCGATCGCCGGTCCCTCGCCCGCCGCGTGGCGCTCGATCTCACCGGTCTTCCTCCGACGTTCGCCGCGGTGGAAAGTTTCGTCCACGATCAGTCGCCCGCCGCCTACGAAAAATTTGTCGATCAGCAACTGGCGTCGCCGCATTACGGCGAGCACCGGGCGCGTTATTGGCTCGATGCCGCGCGCTACGCCGACACGCACGGGCTGCACTTCGACAACTACCGCGAGATGTGGCCGTATCGGGACTGGGTCATCAAGGCCTTCAACGCCGACATGCCGTTCAACCAATTCACCATCGAACAGCTCGCGGGCGATCTTTTGCCAAATCCGACGCTCGATCAAAAAGTCGCGAGCGGCTTCCACCGTTGCAACATCACGACGAACGAAGGCGGCACGATTGCCGAGGAGAACTTGGCGCTTTACGCCCGCGACCGTGTCGAGACGACGGGCGAAACGTGGCTCGGCCTGACCGTCGGCTGCGCCGTCTGCCACGACCATAAATTCGATCCGATTTTGACGAAAGAGTTTTACCAGTTGTCGGCTTTTTTCCGCAATACCACGCAGGATGCCTTCGACAATAATGTCGCCGACACGCAGCCGAGCATTTTGGTGCCGTCGGAAAAAGACGCGCCGCGCTGGAACGCGATTCCGCTCGAAGTGGACGGCACGAAGGAAAAAATGGCGGCGCGCGAAAAGGAAATAGCCCCTGCCTTCGCCGCGTGGCAGAAGGATTTGCGCCCGGCGGAATTTGACCAGCCGGTGAGCGCGGAAAAGCTCGACCTCTACCTTCCGCTGCGAGCCGGCTTCGGGCGCGCGGTCTGGAACGAGGCGACGAAAGACGGCGCGTTGGCCGCCCTGCCGGAAGGCGCCGAGTGGAAAATCGATCCGAAGCTCGGGCCGTATCTTTATTTTGCCAAAGACGGGCTCGCGCTGGACCTCGCCGACTCCGGCGACGTGGATACGCACGATGCGTTTTCTTACGGCGCGTGGGTGAAGCCCGACGCGAACGTCGCGTCCGCTTCGCTGCTGTCGCGGATGGACGACGACCAGGAGTTTCGGGGCTGGGATGTCTCCATTTACAGCGGGAAAAAAGTGACGGCCCATCTCGTCCACAAATGGGGTGAGGACGCGTTGAAAATCTCGACCACCAAAGACGTGCTCAAGCCGGGCGAATGGAATCACGTCTTCGTCACGCACGACGGCAGCGCGAAAGCGGAGGGGCTTTTGATTTACGTCAACGGCGAAGCGGTGAAAACGAAAACGGAGACGGACACTTTGAAAGACACGATCCGCACGAAGACGCCGATGCGCCTCGGCGCGCGCAAAAAGAGCTGGCATCTCGCGAACGGCGGCGTGCAGGACGTGCGTTTTTACAAACGGCAACTTTCCGCGGAGGAGGTGAACTTGGTGTCGGACGGGATCGAGTTGCGCGCGCTGGCGTCGTCGCCCCCGGACGAAAAACGCGATGGGGAGTTGCGGAAATTTTATGTCGCGACCAAGGACGAGCCGTCTCAGGGGTTCAAAAAGGAAATCGCCAAACTCAACGCGGAGCAAAAGGAAATCCGCGCGCGCAATCCCGTGACGCACATCATGAAAGAAAAGGAAACGCCGCCGACGGCGTTCGTGCTCAAGCGCGGCGCATACGATCAAAAAGGCGACGAGGTCGAGGCCGGGGTCATCGCCGCGCTGAACCCGTTTCCCGAAGGCGCGCCGAAGAGCCGGCTGGGTCTGGCGCAATGGATTGTCGCGCCGGAAAATCCGCTCACCGCGCGGGTGACGGTGAATCGTTTTTGGCAGGAACTTTTCGGCACGGGTCTCGTCAAGACGGCGGAGGACTTTGGGATCATGGGCGAGAATCCGTCGCATCCCGAACTGCTCGACTGGCTCGCGGTGGAGTTTCGAGAATCAGGCTGGGACACGAAAAAAATGTTGAAGCTGATCGTTTCGAGTTCGGCCTACCGTCAGGCTTCCGCGGCGACCAAGGAGAAAATCGAGAAGGATCCCGCGAACCGGCTGCTCTCGCACGGTCCGCGTTTTCGCATGGACGCGGAGATGGTGCGCGATTACGCGCTGGCCGCGAGCGGGATGCTTGTCGCAAACATCGGCGGGCCCAGCGTGCGGCCGTACCAACCGGACGGCGTGTGGGAGGCCGTCGCAATGCCGAACAGCGACACGCGCCTCTACAAACGCGACACGGGCGAAAGCCTTTACCGGCGCAGTCTTTACACTTTTTGGAAACGCGCGGCACCGCCGGCTTCGATGGACATTTTCAACGCGCCCTCGCGCGAGGTCTGCACCGTGCGGCGCGAACGCACGAACACGCCGCTGCAGGCGCTGGTCACTTTGAACGATCCGCAGTTTGTCGAGGCGGCGCGGCATCTGGCGGAACTGGCGTTGAAAGAAGGCGGAGAGACGAAGCAGAGCCGCCTGGACTTCATCGCGAACCGGCTGCTGGCGCGACCGTTCCGCGCTGAGGAAATGCCGATCGTCGAGAAGTCGCTCGACCAGTTTTCGAGTTATTACCAAGCGCACGAAGAAGACGCGAAAAAGGTGATCGCGATTGGCGAGTCGAAGCCGGACGAAAAACTCGAACCGCCGCAACTGGCCGCGTGGACGATGGCGACGAA
>JANXWU010000237.1 GCA_025350985.1 Spartobacteria bacterium
CACTCCAAAGCGGCTGCGCCGCAAAGCAAAGCTGCCGCACCTCTTTCGGCGCAAAAGCGCTTTGGAGTGCGCTGCGTCCCCGCAGCGCTTTCAACACGCGCGCCCCCACTTTTTAAGACGCCCTCTTAAAGTCCGGCTGGGTGCCGGATCACGCAATGGTCGGCGGGACGGGAAGCGGTGGTCCATTGAGGGCCGCGGTCGCCGCGCGTCCAGCCGGTGTCGAAGCGCAGCCCTGCGATGACGAGAAAGACGTGGCCTTTGCGAGCATAGACGCTGATCCAGCGTCCGGGGCCGCTTTGGCCGTAGCGGCGAAAGCCCTCAGAAGGCATGGAGCCCTGCAGCCGTCCGGTGGCGCGGAGGACATAGGAGGCAGTGCCGGAACAATCAAAGCCGGTGGCCGTGTCGGCATCGGACGCGTGTCCGCCGCCGTACGTGTACGGCAGGCCGGCAATGCGGTTCCCGGCGTCGATGGCGGCGAGAACGGCCGGGGGCGCGGTAGCCGGGGCGATGGCGACGCCGTTTACCAACGTGGCCGTCTTACCCGGAACATAGTGATAGACATAAGGTGGAGTGCTGGCACAGCCGGCGAGCAGGAGGAGCGTGCAAAGGGCGAAGAGTAAGGAGGACAAACGGGTCATGGATGGAAGATGGTGGCTTTCGCGTCGAGCGCCAGTTAATCAAGGAGGGAAATGGCGGTGAGGGATTTATGCTGAGGTAATAGTGCTGAGCTTTCGGCAAATATGTCACAGGTCATAGACCGTCGCCCCATCCATGCCTAAGTTCAGCCCATGCCTGGAGCACGCACCGTTACCGAAGCCGCCGAGTTATTGACTTATCTTTTCGCCGCGTGGCCGGAGCAAAAGAAGAAGCAGGTGCGGACGTGGTTGAAGTTTCAGGCGGTGCTGGTGAACGGGCGGGCGATCACGCAGTTCAATCATCCTTTGAAAGCTGGCGACGTGGTGTCGATTCGCACAGACCGTTATGCCATTCCGAAAACGACGATGGCCTCGGGGATGAAGATTTACTTCGAGGACGCGTCGCTGATCGTCATCGACAAGCCGGAGAATCTCTTAAGTATCGCGAGCGAGGCGGAGCAGGAGAAGACGGCTTACTTTCAACTGACGGAGTATTTGAAGAATGCCCGAACGCGCGAACAGGAGCGGGTTTGGATCGTGCATCGTCTCGACCGGGAGACTTCGGGGTTGATGGTCTTTGCCAAGACGGCGCACGCCAAATACACGCTGCAGGAAGGCTGGCAAAAGGCGGAGAAACAATACGAAGCGGTGGTGGAAGGCCGACGGCTGGATGACCAGGGCGTCTTTGAGTCCGACTTGGACGAGACGAATCCGTTCAAGGTTTTTAGTGCTCCGGCGAGCGACCGGACTCGTCACGCGGTTACGCATTATCGCGTCTTAAAGCGGAGCAAGACGAGAACGTTGGTGGAGCTAACCTTGGACACGGGTCGCCGACATCAAATCCGGGTTCACCTGTCCGACGCGGGTTGCCCGATCATTGGCGACAAGAAATACGGCGCGAAGAGCGATCCCGCGAAGCGGCTGGGCCTGCATTCCTGCGCGCTGCGTTTTCCGCATCCGACGACGGGTGAGACGTTGAGCTTCCAGTCGCCGCTGCCGAAGGATTTGGCGCGATTGGTTTGATCGCCAACTGTCTTCCGCGAAAGCGGCGCACGCATCTGCGGAAGACGCCGGGAGCGAATTAATCGCGACGCAAATTGGTGTGGTGAAGCAGTCGCGTCCGCGCTGATTTTATGCCCCAGATTTTTTCCCGCCGCGCCAACGTGCTCGCGCGCGTGTCCATCGCCGCCGTGCTGTTGCTCCTACTGGCCGCCGGTTGGGCGGTGAACGCAACCTTCCGGTCGCCCTACCTGACGCGCGTCGGCGTCCCGCTCGAACAGCCCGTGCCGTTCAGCCACCAACACCACGTCGGCGACGCCGGCATCGACTGCCGCTATTGCCACACGAGCGTGGAAACATCGGCCTTCGCGGGCCTGCCATCGGTTGAAACCTGCCTCTCCTGCCATTCCAAAATCTTCAGCGACGCACCGATGCTGGCGCCCGTGCGCGAGAGTTTTCGCACCGGCGTGCCGCTGCGTTGGACACGAGTTCACGACCTGCCCGACTTCGTTTATTTCGATCACAGCATCCATGTGCAAAAGGGCGTGGGATGCTCGACATGCCATGGCCGGGTGGATCGGATGCCGATCACTTGGAAAGCGCAGGCGCTGGAAATGCGGTGGTGCCTGGAGTGCCACGAGCAGCCGGAAAAGTTTCTGCGGCCGCAGGCGGAAATATTCAATCTCGCGTGGCAGCCTCCCGCTAATCAGGCCGAACGCGGCGCGCAACTCGTCCACGATTTTCGGGTGAACAAAGTGCAGTTGATGGATTGTTCCATCTGCCACCGATGAACTTCAGCGACGAGTTCCCGCCCGGAGCCGCCGAGTGGCCGGACGATGTCAACCGGCGCGATTTTTTGAAGTGGATCGCCGCCTCTCTCGCGGCGACCGGCGGGAGCGGCTGCGTAAAACAGCCGCTGGAAAAAATCGTTCCGTACGGGCGGCAGCCGGAGGAAATCGTGCCGGGCCGGCCCCTGCATTACGCCACGGCCACGACGCTTGGGGGATTCGCGCGCGGCGTGTTGGTCGAGACGCACGAAGGCCGCCCGACCAAGGCCGAAGGGAATCCGCTGCATCCCGCAAGCCTCGGCGCGACCGACATTTTCATGCAGGCGAGCGTGCTCGATCTTTACGATCCGGACCGGTCGCACAGCGTCACGCACCGGGGGCAAACCAGCACTTGGGAAGCTTTGCGCTCCGCGCTGGCCGCGACTTCCCGCAGTGCGGAAAAGAGCCACGGCGCGGGCGTGCATCTTCTCACCGAACGACTCACCTCGCCGACTCTGCTGGCGCAGTTGCAGGAGTTGATGGGGAAGTTCCCCGAACTCCGCTGGCATTCTTGGGAGCCGTTGGAAACCGGGGCCGCGCACGCCGGTGCAAAGCTCGCGTTCGGTGAGGCCGTCGATCCGATTTACGATTTCGGAAAAGCCGAAGTGGTCGTGGCGCTGGACGCGGATTTTCTCGGCGGCGGGCCCGCGTGCCTGCGCCACCTGCGCGCTTTCGCGGATCAGCGCCGCATTAGCGCCGGACGAAAAACCATGAGCCGCCTCTGGGTCGCGGAAGCCATGCCGACGATCACCGGCGCGATGGCCGATCACCGGCTCGCGCTTCGCACGGGCGACATTGAAAATCTGACGCAGAAGCTGTGGGCGAAAATTGATTTGCACGGAAGGAAAAGCGCGCCCGGTGACGACGGGACTGTTTCATGGATCGAGGCCGCAGCGCGCGATCTGTCGGCGCATCCTGGCACGAGTCTGGTCCTCGCGGGCAACTCTCAGCCGCCGGCGGTGCATGCCCTCGCCCATGCGCTCAACCATCGACTTGGGAATGTTGGCAAAACGGTTCGTTACATTGCGCCAGTCGGTTTGCCGGCTCGTGGGATTGATCCCGGATTTCGCCACGCTGCGATTGGGCGCGCTATCAAGCGGCCTATCTGCTTCTCGCTGGCCTGGCGACGCCGCTCGTCGTGAGCGTCCATAGCGTGGTCAGTCTGGACTTTTGCCGCCACCATCGTCCCTGGCTGGCACTCGACTATTTTTCCACCGTACTTCGTCGCGGGCGC
>JANXWU010000255.1 GCA_025350985.1 Spartobacteria bacterium
GTAGGACAGGCATCCTGCCTGTCTTCGAGATTGGATGACAGGCTGGAAGCCTGTCCTACATTAAGTGCCTTTGGCCACGGTTCGGCGCGGGTGGGTGGGGCGGCGAACTTTTGCACGACCTCCTTGCAAGGACCGTCGCTCACGAGCTTCGGTCGGGCGTGACGCAACTCGATGGCCTGACCGAGCAGCTTCATTGTTTCACGCAAGGAGGTGGGCGGTTTTGCGTGCAGCAGCGCGCCGAGTTCGGCGGCGGCTTCGTCCACGGTGTTCGCATTCATCGCCATCGCCATTCGTTTCCACGAACCCATCGTGTTGATCGCAAGCGGGAACTTTGACACCGCGCCATTGACCGTGGGTTGTTCGAAGAGCAGCGCCTTTCCGCCGCCCGGCGATTTCATTTCCCGGTCCGCGATTTCCGTGATCTCCAGCTCCGTCGCCACCGGCTCGGTGATGCGGCGCAACTCGCCCGCTTTTTCCAGAACCGAGAGGAAATCGGAGAACGAAGAGTGGGCCATCGGCGCGGAAACTTGTGCAGTTTAGGCAGTGCCGCTAGTCTCCGCAACGCTCATGAAAGAATTCGACCCGATCATCCCCAAACCGCGCTCGGCTTCGCTCACGCACGTCACCGCCGCGGGCGAAGTGAGCATGGTGGATGTGTCGGAAAAGGCCGTGTCCACCCGCGAAGCCACGGCGCGCGGGCGGATCATGCTGACTCCGCAGACGATCGAGATGATCGAAAAAAACGCCCTCGCCAAGGGCAACGTCCTCGCGACCGCGCGCATCGCCGGCATCCTCGCCGCGAAACAAACCGCGCACCTGATTCCACTCTGCCACCAGCTTGATCTCGCCGACGTGGAGGTGGACTTCCAGGTGAGCTTCAATGGTATCGACATCACCTGCAGCGTCCGCACCGTCGCCCGCACCGGCGCGGAGATGGAGGCGCTGATCGGGGTCACTCTCGCCGCTTTGACGATTTACGACATGTGCAAGGCCGTGGACAAAAACATGGCCATCGGCGACGTGCGGCTGATTTCCAAAAGCAAACGGCGCATCCCGGAAATCGGCGGCTAAATGCAAATCGCGGCCGGCATCATCACGGTTTCGGATCGCGTGGCGCGTGGCGAATATGACGACCTCGGCGGGCCTGCTTTGCGTGAGGCGGCGGAGAAAAACGGCTGGCGCATCCTCGCGGAGGCGGTCGTTCCCGACGATTTGGGAAAAATTCAGGACGCCCTCCGATCCTTTGCCACGCAGGGTTGCGGGCTGATCCTCACCACGGGCGGCACTGGCATCGCGCCGCGAGACGTGACGCCCGAAGCCATCCGGGGCGTGATGCGCGTGGAGATTCCCGGCTTCGGCGAAACGATGCGCGCGGAGTCGTTGAAAATCACGCCCCACGCGATCCTCTCGCGCAGCCTCGCCGCCGTCGTGGACCACGCGCTGGTCCTCGCTCTTCCGGGAAAACCGAGCGGGGCGGTGGAATGCCTGAGCTTCGTGACTAAGGCGATCCCGCACGCGGTGAAGCTCGCGATGGGAGTGCCGGCTTCGTGTTAAAAAAAGCCGTGCGCTACCTCGCCCTGATCGACGATCGCGAAGTCGAATTCGCCGATGCCCGCGCGGTGATCGAGGCGTGCCGGCGCGGCGAACTGCCGGTGGACGCGTGGTTGAAGGAGGCGGACGCGGAGGCCGACTGGCAGACGCTCGGCGAGATGTTTCCGGCGCTGACCGGGGAGTGAACCGGAGGGCGCACGAAAGGTTTGCCAAGCGCGGTGCGCTGCGAAACATTGCCCGCCCATGTCCGAAATCGAGAAGACTTACGAGCCGCAGGCCGTCGAGGAGAAATGGTCCGCCGCCTGGCTGGCGCGCGACTTTTTCCGAGCCGACCCGGCACGCGTGAGCGAGCAGCGCCCGGCCTATTCCATCGTCCTCCCGCCGCCAAACGTGACCGGCGTCCTCACCCTCGGCCACGTCCTCAACGCCACCATTCAGGACATTCTCGCCCGCCGCGCGCGGATGCAGGGCAAGGAAGTGCTGTGGCTGCCCGGCACCGATCACGCGGGCATCGCCACGCAGACGGTCGTCGAGCGGACTTTGAAAAAGCAGGGCGTGATCCGGCACCGCGACGACCTCGGGCGCGACGCTTTTTTGC
>JANXWU010000323.1 GCA_025350985.1 Spartobacteria bacterium
ACGGCGTGATCGTTGCCTTGATCAAGCCACAGTTCGAGTCGGCGCGCGAGGACGTGGGCCGCGGCGGCATCATCCGTGACCCGGCCCAGCACGCGCGCGCCGTGGCGAAAATTGAAACTTTTGTGCGCGAGCAAATGCGGAAACAATGGTGCGGCGTGACGGAATCGCCGATCACCGGCACCGACGGCAATCGGGAATTTCTCGCATGTCTCCGCAACTAATCGGTCTCGTCGCCCACACGGGGAAGCAGAACGCCGCGGAGCTGGTCCATGCCCTGCGAGAGCGTTTTCAAAAGACGACTGCGACGCTGCAACTGGAAACCAAAACTGCCGCCCTCATCGGCGAAACTTCCACGGCCACCACGCGGACTCTGGGCGAGACCTGCGACCTGCTCGTGGTTCTCGGCGGCGACGGCACGTTGCTGCAAGTCGTTCACGATCTCGAAGAACACATCAAGCCGGTCTTCGGCATCAACCTCGGCTCGCTCGGTTTTCTCACCTGCCTCGCGGCGGAGGATTATGCGAAGGCGGTGGATAGCATCGTGGCGGGAAATTTTGTGCTGAGTCCGCGCACACGCCTGCAAGTGACGGTGCAGCGCGAGGGCCGAATGTTTCTGGAGCGCACCGGCTTGAACGATGCCGTCATCAGCCGCGGCGAATTTTCCCGGCTGGTTCGTCTGGACACTTTCATCGACGGCGCGCCGCTCACGGAATACAATGCCGACGGACTGGTCATCGCGACGCCCACTGGCTCCACCGCCTACTCGCTCTCGGCGGGCGGCCCGATTGTTTCTCCCGATTCCGGCGTTTTCGTCATCACGCCCATCTGCCCGCATGTGCTCACGAACCGGTCCCTGATCGTCGGCGACGGCTCGGAAATCGAAGTGTGCCCGCGGAAGGAAAAGGCCGACGTTTTCCTGACGGTGGACGGTCAGGATTTGATTCCGCTCAGAATCGGCGACCGCTTGCGCATTCGCAAAGCGCCGCGCGACCTGCCCCTGGCGATGCTGCCGGAGTTGTCGTTTTCCGAAGTGATCCGACAAAAACTGAAATGGAGCGGTCGTGCCGTCTGAGACCTTTGCGTCGGCGGGACGCGGAGCCTTTTGACGGAAAGGCATGACCACCATTTCCGACATCCTGCTTCCCGAAGGCCTAAGTCTTTTCTTAAGCTCCGCGAGCGAAAAAGACGCGGTTTGGGACGTGTCGATGCTACTCAAAACCGACCCGCGCGTTTCGGACTGGCGGCGCTTTCATGACCATCTTAAAACGACGCTGATCGAGACAGGCGCGACTCGGAAGGTAGTTCTGGCGCACGCACGGACCGATGCGGTATCCACGATGGTGATGAGCGCCGGGCGCCGCGAAAATGCGGAAGCCGGAGGATTGGTCGAGTATTTTCTCGTCATCGGCGTGCCCGTGCAAATGGCCGCGGACTATCTCCGCATCATCGGCGAGCTGGCACGGGTGTTCCGGGACGATCGCGCAGAACTGGCTCTGCGAAAGGCTTTGGAGCCCGGCCAGTTTATTTCCATTCTTGCGGGCAAAGCAGCGGCTCTTTAGCTGGGCGACTAACTAGGATTTGGAGTTAAAGCGGCTCTCGCTGCATCGACGCAGGAGCGTCCTCTCCTCGCGTTAATCGATCAACTCCCGCGTCAGCGCGTGTCCCTGAAACTGCCTCAGCCGGCAAAGCATTCCGTCCGTCCGGGACTCCACACGCGAATCCCCAGTTACAGCAGCCAAGATTCCTACTCGTGCGAGTAAAGATCCGTCCGCTGCCATTACTTCTATCCCTTATGAAATACCATCTCATGCTTGCGTTGAGCGCAGTTGCGCTGTCTGCCTGTGACGTGAAGGTCAGCAACCCACCCGTCACGGAAAAGGTGGAAAAGAACACGACGATCGTCAACCCGCCCGCGGCGCAGGAAAAGAAGACGGAGAGCGAAACGAAAGTCACCAAAACTCCCGGCGGCACTGAGGTGGAGAAGAAGACAGAAACGACTACGAAGTAAGTCATCCTACCGACAGTCCGGAAATACTGCTTGCGCGATCCTCATCCGATGATCTAGTGAGCCTCGTTAATTCAGAGCAGTTCAGCGTTGGTAGATTGCTAGTTGAGTTCGTAGCGCGGTTTCAAATTCCGTGGGACTTCTTTCAGTGGCGATTTGAAATCCGATTCTCGGAAACAGGCTTTAGTCGCTCCGCGTTCACAGAAAAAAACAACTAGTTATGTCAACCAAACTCTATGTCGGGAATCTTTCCTTCGACTCCACTGAAAACGATATCTCCGATCTCTTCGCCCAAGCCGGCACCGTCAAGGAAACCGCGCTGATGCAGGATCGCGCCACGGGGCAATCCCGCGGTTTCGGTTTCGTCACCATGTCCACCGCCGAAGAGGCGACCAAGGCCATCAGCCTGTTCAACGGTAAACAAGTCAACGGCCGTGCCTTGACCGTCAATGAAGCTCGTCCTCGTGAAGAGCGCAGCGGCGGCGGTGGTGGTGGTGGTGGTGGTGGCAGCCGTGGCGGAAGCGGCGGTGGTGGTTATTCGAAGCGCTACTAAGCCTTTAGACCCGATCGTTATTTGCGAACGCCCTGACGAAAGTCAGGGCGTTTTGCTTTCCAGGGAAATCAGCGGAGCGCTCACAGTGGCGCGCGGGCCACTGATCTGCGCAGGTTTGCCTGCAACATCTCCGGAGTGACTTCCTTTTCCCACCGGCTGATCACAATGGTGGCACCGGCTTGGGCGACCGCGATCAAGACTTGGACATAGAGAACTTGAAACCAACGAGGGCGGGCGGCGGCGTGGCTCATGGCGGTGCGGTCACTTTGCGGAGGCGACGGCAGGCGGTGCAAGCGTTTTGCTCCCGACGGAAGCGGCGGTCGGTCCCGCGACGCGAAACGTGCAACCATGCGGCATCGACAGTGCGATGCCCTTTTAACTTCGGCACCACAAGCGCGAGCGTTCCCGCGCTATTCTTCCGACGTTTCGGGCGCTCGCGTTTGCACAAGCCCCTGAATCCATTCGTGTGCATTTCGCACTTCGCGGTATTGGGTTTCGATCACGTTTTGCGCGTAAAACGGCAGCTTCTCCTGCAAGGCCTTTTCGTAGTCATTCACCGCCGACGTTTCCCCCCGCAGGCATTCCTCCAGCACGGCTGTCGTGGCCGAGTCGTACATCATCGATTTCAGATCGATAAAAGTCCGATGAGCTGCGCCGGCGGTCGTCCCTTCCGTCTCCGGATGCGGCTCGCCGAAATGAACGGCCAGGCGTTGCAACTCCTCCGCGAAATCTTTTCGCGCAGCCGCGAATTCCAGAAAGGTGTTTTGCAAATCCTGGTCAGTCACGTCCGCCGATGCCCGGCTGAATCCCGCCTCGCCGTCCTTGCACGTTTGAATGAGCGCGTTCAGAACGGTGGGGACTTCTTCTCGATCCATAATCGGGAATCGGCTCGGCTCTTTCGCGCGCTCGCCTTTTTTTCCGCGAAAAGTCGGAACGAGCGCGCAGCATTGCGCCGCACCAAAGCGGCGGCTAAAAAATGCGATGACTTTAACCGCCGTCGAAACACGCATCCTCGGTTGCCTGCTCGAAAAAGAGCGGACCACGCCCGAGAATTATCCCCTCAGCCTTCACGCCCTCACCGCCGCGTGCAATCAAAGCACGAATCGCGAGCCCATCACGAGCTTCGATGAGGCCACGGTCGAGCGGGGCCTCGATGGATTGCGGGAGAAAAAACTGGCGACCGTGATCTGGGGTGCGGGCGCGCGTGTGCAAAAGTACCGGCACAACTTGCCCGACCAATACACGCTTGAGCCGCGCGAGGTGGCGGTGCTCACGATCCTGCTGCTGCGCGGCCCGCAAACACCCGGTGAACTGCGCGCCCGCACCGAGCGGATGCACCCTTTCGCCGACGGACCCGCGCTGGATAGTTGCCTGCAAGATCTCGCGCGGGGCGACGCGCCGCTGGTGCGCCAGTTGTCCGCTCAACCCGGACAAAAAGAGAAGCGGTGGGTGCAGCTTTTGTCGGGTGAACCGGCGGCGGCGGAAGCCCGATCTCCCGAAGTCGCTCCGACATTCGTGCCCGCGCCGACCGATCTCGAAGTGCTGCGAAATGAGGTTGCGTCGCTGAAAAGTGCGCTCGCGGAATTACGGGAGGAGTTCGCGACTTTTCGGAAACAGTTTGAATAATGGTGGGACGTGCCGCCGAATCAGCGAGCGACAGCGCATCTTCACCAGCCGCTGCGGGCAGCCCTTGCCCTCTTTCAATTCTAGGCCGCCGGATGAATCTCCAGCTTGCGGCCCTTGAACTTGATGCCGGTTAGTTTCTTCACGACGATTTTCGTGTGCTCCTCGGCAATATCCACCAGCGTCATTTTTGGCAGGAGATGAATCGCGCCGATGCACTCTTTCGGAATGCCCGATGTGCCCAGAATCATCCCGACGACGTCACCGGGACGAATCAGATGATCGCGTCCGACGTTCAGCGCCAGGCGCGTCATGCCGGATTCGTGCGAGACCGCGTCGGGCCGATCGTCGTGACCGCGTGAGGGCGGGCGCGGACGCTCTCGGAACTCGCGCGGCTCACCCGCGTTTTCGCGCGCGCCTCGGGAAATCGGCTCATACTTTGGATAGGCGCGCGGCTCGGGAACCGGCTCTGGGCGCGGCTTCTCGCCTTGGAGCAGGTGAATCAAGGCCGACGCGATGTCCGTCGCCGCGTAGCCTTGTTCCAGCAGCCGGTCGATCAACTCGTCGTGCCGCGAGTATTCGCCTTTCTCCAGCAATTCCCGCAGCGACTCGGAAAAATCGTTCGCGCGTTTTTCCTCGACCTGATCCGCCGACGGCACGCGCTCGCGTTTGATGCGGCCTTTGGTAAAGCGGATGATGTTTTGCAGTTTGTAAATTTCCTGCCCCGCGACAAACGTGATCGCACGTCCGGTCTTGCCCGCGCGACCCGTGCGGCCGATGCGATGAACGTAATCCTCGCCGTCGTGCGGCAGGTCGTAGTTGAACACCACTTCGATGTCGTCCACATCGAGCCCGCGCGCGGCCACATCCGTCGCGACGAGAAACTCAAACGAGCGTTTGCGAAACTTCGCCATCACGCGTTCGCGCGCGGCCTGCGCGATGTCGCCGTGGAGTTTGTCGGCGAGATAACCGCGAGCCATCAGATGCTCGGTCAACTCATCGACCATCATTTTCGTGGCGCAAAAAATGATGCCGTATTTGATGTCCTGAATGTCGATCAGGCGGCACAGCACCTCGCGTTTCGAGCGGCGATCGACCTCGTAATAAACCTGCTCGATCGCCGGCACCGTCAGTGCCTGCGACTCGATGCGGATGTTCACCGGGTCGCGCGTGAAGCTCTTGATCAACTCCACAATCGGGCGCGGAAGCGTGGCGGAAAAAAGGACGGTCTGCCGCTCGGCGGGCGCGTGGCTGAGGACCGTTTTGATGTCGTCGATGAAGCCCATGTCCAGCATCCGGTCCGCCTCGTCGAGGATGATCATTTTCACCTTGTCGAGCCGGAGGGTGCCGCGATTCAAGTGGTCCATGACGCGCCCCGGCGTGCCGATGATGATTTGCGCGCCCGCCTTCAAACCGCGGAATTGCCGCTCGTAACTCTGACCGCCGTAAATCGGCAGTTCGCGCACGCCGCGCTTGAACGCCGCGAGCTTTGCGACTTCCTCCGCGACCTGCACCGCAAGTTCACGCGTTGGACACAAAATAATCGCCTGAGGCGCGTGCAGGTTCGCGTCGATTTTCTCGATGGCCGGCAGCGCGAACGCCGCCGTTTTTCCCGAGCCGGTCTGCGATTGCCCGACCACATCCCGGCCCGCGAGCAACGGCGGAATGGTCTCGGACTGAATCGGCGTCGCCTCCTCGAAGCCCATTTTCGCGACGGCCTTGAGTAACTCCGGCGAGAGGCCGAGTTCGGTGAAAAGTTTTTTCTGCATCGAAACCTTTACCGTGTGCGGCGGCATCGCGCCACCGCTTCTCGAAAGTCAGCCGCAAAAAACGCGCGTCATTCCGAGCGGAGCGCAGCGAAGTCGAAGAATCTCCTGCGCTTCACGAGCGGCGTCGCCCATGGAATCAGTTCAAGAGATTCTTCGGCTGCGTTTCGTTCGCTTTGGCGAACTTCACTCCGCTCAGAATGACACGGGTTTGGAGGGCTACTTTGTCGCCGACAATTCCTTCGCCGTCCAACCGCTCTCACGGTCCTTCGTTTCGGCACGGACTTTTACCACAGAAGCCGTGTCAACCGGCGAAGCGATGTGGCCCCAGTCGCGGCGAATGTAAGTGAAAATCGCCGCGAGTTGTTCGTCGGTGAGCACGTTCAGCGGCGGCATTTCCATCGAGTAAGTGCGGCCATCGACGTTGATGTCCCCGTTCACGCCGTTGAGCACGATGCGCGCGATGTTGTCAGGTTTTCCGGTCACCCATTCGGAGTTGGCGAGCGGCGGCGCGAGCCCTTCCTGGCCGAGCCCCGTGAGTTGATGGCAACCCGCGCAGGTTTGCCCGTACAGTTCCTTGCCGTCGGCAAAAAGTTTCTGCTGCGCGGCGTTGAGCGGGACGATTTTCGGAGGGTTGTAACCCGGCTTGCCCACCCATACGAATAACTCCGCAACCTTCGCCGCGCGTTCTTTCGTCTTCGCATCCGCCGTCGCCGTCAGCTTCGCCAGCGCCACCGGTTCGGACGGGAGCATGACCGGACGCACGTTGCGTTTCGCGCCTTTTTTATTCGTCGTCCCCGCCATGCCGTCGATCAACGCCGCCTGCCGCCAAGCTTGCGCGCCCGTCTGCGCGGCCACGGCGTCGAGCAGTTTGCCCACGCGCTCCGGATTGCCTTCTTTTAAAACACAAAGCGCGAGATTGCCGAGGAGCACGTCGCGGCCAGGCGCGTTCGACTGCCAGCTTTTCTGCGCGAGCAGCGATTGCAAAAATTCCAGTTCGCGATTTTGCAGCGAGGTCACCACGGCATCGCGTATGAACGGGTTTTCCGTCGAAGTCTGCAAAATCGCCGCGAGCGCCGCATCGGCCGCCGGGGTTTTGACTTCGCCCAGCGTGAACGCGAGTTGCAGTTTCACGTCCGGCGCGGCGTCCGCCGTCATTTTCAAAATGCGCGGCGTGAGCGTGGCCGGCTCGGTCAGGAACGGCTCGCTCAAGCGCACTGCGGCGGCGCGCACTTTCGGATGCGCGTCGGCCAGCGCGGCGGTCACCGTTGGCTCGTCGATTTGATCCATGCCTTTCAAAGTCCAAAGCGCCTGCAACCGCACCGCCGGGTCTTTCGCGCTCGCCGCAAGTTTTTTCAACGCCGGGGCCACCGTCGCGTCGCCGCTTTCGACTAGCATCCGCTGCGCCGTGTCGCGCCACCAGCCGTTCGGGCTCGCGAGATAATTCACCAGCGTCGCCGGCTTGGCATCCGCTAGCTTCGGCAGCGGGCCCGGCTTGGATTTCTCCGGCACGACGCGGTAAATGCGCCCACCTTCCAGCGGCTGTTCGAGCGCGCGCTCGAGGATTTGTTTCCGCAAATACGACGTGACAAAAACCTTGTCCTGAATGATTCCGCGATTGATGTCCGCGATCCACAACGCGCCGTCCGGGCCGGTGTAGGCATTCACCGGACGAAAGCGCTCGTCGGTCGAAGCCACGAACTCCGTCTTGCCCACGCGCGCGCCGGTCAGCATCGCGCCGGCATCGCTGATCGTGTCTCGCGTGATCAAGTTTCCCGACGGCTCGCACACGAACGCGTTGCCGCGGAACTCCGCCGGAAAAGTTTCACCGCGATAAATCGCCGGCCCGCACACTGCGGTGTAACTCGCAAGCGTGCCGTCATCGCGAATCTGGGCTTTCGTGTAGCCGCGATTCACGCCCGGATTCGGCCGAATCGGATAGGTCGTTTGGTCGCTCACCACCTTGATGTTTACGCCGCCCGCTTCGCGGAAATTGCGATTGCGCCAGAGATATTGCGACGGCACGAGATCGCCGCGAAGCTGGTCGCTGTTGTAGTTGTAAAAGAGCCGTCCCCAGTCGTCCTGCGTGATGCCCCACTGCCCGCGAAACGCCGTCGCCTCGTGCTTGAGCTGGCCGTTTTCGTCGAAGCGATAGCGGAACGCCGACTTCGCGTTGTAGAACCAATTGTCCATCGCGAACATCATCCCGTTCGGCTGATGCTCCACCGTTCCGCTGCTCGCATACTTCGGATCCACCTCGATCTTCTCCACCATTTTCCCGTCCTTCTCCCGGCAGAACCACAGATGCGGCGGCTCCGCCACGAACACCCCGTCGCGCGCCAGCGAGATCACGCGCGGCAGCACGAGCTTGTCCAGAAACACCGTGCGCTTGTCCATTTTCCCGTCACCGTCCGTGTCCTCCAAAATCACGATGTCGCCCGTAGGCTCGTCCTCCCCCTTGCCGTCCACGTTCCTCATGTAGCCATTCATCTCGCAGACCCAGAGCCGCCCTTTCGGGTCGAACGCCATCGCCACCGGCGTGTGGACCAGCGGCTCGCTCGCCACCAGTTCGATGCGAAATCCCGGCGCGACCTTGAAGGACTTCAGCGCCTGCTCCGGCGTGAGCGGCGGCGCTGGCGGCGTCGTGAAGTGACGCGTCGGCGGCGTCTGATCCTCGCCCTTTTTGTCGCCGTGCTGGGCGAAAAGCGGAAGCGAAGCGAGAAGCAGCGTGACGGAAAAGACAGCGCGAACATTCCAGCGTGACGACAAGACGGGGAGAAGTTTTCTAGTCATGGGAGGGGCGATGAAATAACCGCCAACCCGCGCGAATGCAAGGCCGCGCCTTCGCGCATATGGGGCGCACGCGCCTCGCTAAAACAACCTTTCTCTCCGCCAAGTGCGCACAAGCGCCAGCCCCCTTTCCTTAGCAAGCGCCGCACATGCCCTCCCCCGAATTTCACCCGCCTGCCTTTTTTCAAAAACTATTGGCAGCCGCGAAAAAACCTTCTAGTTTCCCCTCCCTTCGCGGCTGAGAACGCCGCAGACCACGCGCGGTTAGCTCAGTGGTAGAGCATCGCCTTGACACGGCGGGGGTCACAGGTTCGAACCCTGTATCGCGCACCATCTCGGCATTGTGACCCGGTGTGACTGGCAATGCCTCATCGTGCTGGAAGCCAGTATCCATCGGCATCCCCGGGCAATTGGGCTGATTTTGCAATGTGACTGCGTGTGCCCCGTGTTGTCCGCCTGGGACTAATTTTTGTGACGGTATTTGTGACAGAGTTTTCGTCGGAACAAATAGCTTTTGCACCGTCTCATTTGCCGGAAGCAAAGTCGTATCCGTATAAATGTGATCGCTCAAACGGCGGTCGCTGTGCCGCATCAAGTGCATGAGGACGCGTTGCGGAGTATTGAGCCGTTGAAGATTCGTGCAGAAGGTGTGACGCAGTGAATGGAAATCCACGACCCGGCCTTGTAGGTCCAATTCCAGAATGCCAGCCGCTTCCAAATCCCGTTTGAACTTGTGCCGTCGTGGGAAAAGGGAGGCAAAAACTTTGTCTGTTGGAGCAAACTCGCGTTCGGCGAAGAAAGATCGCAAGCGTTCGACAACGTCCACATGCAAAAGCAGCAATGCTTCCTTGCGATTTTTCGTCGTCTTCGCCCGCGCCACGATTTTCGGCTCCTGATCCTCCAGCCGCACATCGGCCCGTTCAACCTCTCGCATTTCGCCCAAGCGCAGGCCAGTAGTCGCCGCAACCAAGTAAGCCGTGCCACGATCTCCAGAGCCATTGACGAGCTTGGAAAATTCTGCATCGGTCAAAGCACGTCTCGGTCGTCGTTTGTCATCCCCCGTGGACAAGGGATCAATCGAACGCAGTGGATTAAAAGTGACGCGATCTTGCTTCACCATCCAATTCAGCACTGTGCGCGCGGATGTAAGAAAATCGTTCAGCGATTTCGGAGAGAGTTCGCTTGCACTCACCCATCGTAAATAATCCTCCGCCTTTACATCCTTTGCGTAGTGCCAGTCCAACTCCTTGATCAAACGCAATACGCGATTTCTTACGCCGCTCAAATACTGGTCATCCCGCACGTTTTCTTTCGTGGCAAGCCAGTCTTGCAAATGCTCTTTTAGTGGCCGGTTTGCCGCATCACGCTAGATTTTTGGCGCAATAATCCCCGCTGCTTCTCGTTCCTTTTTTTCGACGATTTCCCGAAGCCTTTTGACAGCCACCTGACGATTCGAGCAGCCCAGCTCCACTTGAGTGATTTTGGCATCGCCAGCGAGACGATACCGAGCACTGTAAAGCCGCGCCCCAGGACGTTGGAAAATATAGTTAATCATGGCGGTAGCTCTATTGGTTTTCTGGAAAACCTTGCTTCACGAGGTAGGCGCGAACGGCCGAAAGCGGCAGGAAGGAGCGGGAGCGGATTTTGATTGGCCGCGGCAACTCGCCATCGTCAATGAGCCGATAGATTGTCCGCAGACATGCTCGGATGATATTCGCAGCTTCACGCAACGATACCATTTCCAGGCTTTGCGACATTTCATTTTGCATCAGCTTTCCCCCTTTTTTTGCCAGCCTTATCTTTGTGGTACGGCCCCGCGTATCCTCCCAACTTCGCTTGCAAAGAATCGGTTTTTAATGCCGCCTTCACCGAGCCAATAACTCGTTCAGCTATCGAACGTTTGGTGCGGTCCCCGGAAACCAAAGCCTCCTCATCGCGTTTGCGAACCTCCCGCACAGAAACATAGGTGCGGCCTAGAAAATCGAAGCGTGTAAATTTGCCGCGACGAACCAGCTCCCCGACTCGCTTCACACTCACTCCGAGCAATAATGCCGCCTGGCAATGATTCAGCAATCCTTCCTCCTGTATCATGGCTTTACTCATCAGCGCCAGCTCAGCTCGTGCTTGCGCGCGTTCTTGTTCACGGGCCATTTCTTCCGCGGCCGCGTGCTTTATGAAGGATTCAATGGTACCGGTCATATGTGAGCACGGTAACAATTATGAAGTATCTGTCAATCCATTTTTTAACGTTTGGTTTCAATTTCCGCTTCGCTAGGGTGGTCTTTCGATGACACCTGAGAAAAAGGCGGGCGAGAAAATCGAAGCCCTCGCCGGCCGAGTCTGCGACCTTTTAAGGTCGGAGGCTAAAATGGATGGCCTCGGAAGGCAACGGGACATCCGCCGTGGGTGCAACGACGCGCTATCATCCAATCGCAATCACTCATGAGCCTTGTTAAATCCAAACAACGCGTCGCCGACCACGGTGAAGTCTTCACTCCCGCGTGGATGGTCGAGGCGATGCTCGACTTGGTGAAGGGCGAGACCGAGCGCATTGATTCGCGGTTTCTCGAGCCCGCGTGCGGGAACGGCAACTTCCTCGTGCCGATTCTCCGGCGCAAGCTCGCTGCCGTGGAATTCAAATACGGCGAGTCCGATTTTGAGCGGCGACACTACGCGCTGCTTGGGTTGATGTGCGTTTATGGCATCGAGCTGCTGCCGGACAACATCAGCGAGTGCCGCGCGAACCTGCTGGAAATCTTCGCCGAGTATTTGCAGCTCGATCCGTCCGACGACTTCTACCGCGCCGCTGTCTGCGTGCTGTCGCAAAACCTCATCCATGGCGACGCCCGGACGATGCGAGTCTGGGACGCCTCTCCGATCCTCTTCGCGGAGTGGGGTTATCTTTGGAAAGGCCGGTTCCAGCGACGTGATTTCAGCTTGAAAAGCCTGACCCAGTCCTCGGCTTTCAGCACGGAGGGAAAACTCTTCGCCCAGCTCGGCAAGCACGAGATATTCACACCAGCCAAGACCTACCCACCGATGACAGTGAGTGAACTGGTCGCCGCAACGCAGGAGGCAACACTATGATTAAACAGGCCAGCTTCACCCTGCGCGGGCGCAACCCGGACGTGCTGACGTGCATCGCGAACCTCTCCAACGACGAGGTGTTCACCCCGCCGGAATTCGCCAACCGGATGCTGGACACGCTGGCTGAGGCGTGGGCCGCCAACCACGGCGGCGCGAACCTCTGGGCGGACAAGTCGGTGAAGTTCCTCGACCCTTGCACGAAATCCGGCGTGTTCCTGCGCGAGATCACCCGCCGCCTCAACCAGGGATTGGAGAACGAAATTCCGAATCTGGAAAAGCGCGTCAATCACATCCTCACCCGGCTGGTGATTTGCGTGATGCCGATGCCGAACACCTGCCGGGTGAG
>JANXWU010000332.1 GCA_025350985.1 Spartobacteria bacterium
CCCGCTCCAGCAGCGCGTTCTGGATCAGTCGCGGATTGGCAAACTGATCACTCAGGGCGCGCGGGCATTCGGGCCGGGCTTCGAGCAGATTCTCGATCACGCGCGCATGGCCCCACGCGAGCAGCCGGTTCAGGTTTCCGAATTTCGCGTAAAGACCGTTGTATTTTTCCGGGCCGATCGCGACGACGCTGTGCGTCGCGCCGGGCGTGTTGCGGACAACCTCCGCGAGCGTGCGAATTTTTTTGTCGGTGCCGATGCGCTTGCTGTCCTGAATGCCGGCCTCCATGAAGCGGCGCGCGACATCGCGGTTTACGAACACCCCGGCGATCACGAGCGGCCCGAAGAAATCGCCCTTGCCGCTCTCGTCGATGCCGAAGTGCGGCTGAAACATTTCCGGCGAATGCACTTCCTCGTAGCCGAGTTTTGCCTCGCCCAGAACGCGCGGCTCCAGGGTAAATTGCACGAACTCCTGCGTGCCCTTCCCCTGCACCAGCACCTTGGGGCCTTTCTCGTAAACGGCGACGTTCACCTTGTCCTTCTGCGCCGCGAAAAGCGTGTACGGTTTCGCACAAAACTCAAAGCCATCCTCGATCAGCGCGGCCCGCAATTTCTCCGCCTGTTCACGCGTGAGCGGGGCGGTGTACGAGGTCAGTGGCGGCATCGGCGAGATTTAACACGAAGGCCGCGAAGAGCACGAAGAAGGTTCTTTCGCCGCGGAATATTTGTCCGCGGAAATCGCGAAGTGACGCCAAACGGGAATGGCGAGAGGTCGAGTGAAAGGGACTTTGTTTGAGCGCCGCAGACTGCGTCCTCCGATCCGGTTTTGGTTGATGAACGGCCAAGGGACTGAGTTGAAAATTCAGCAGAGGACGGCAGGGTGAGCCATCAAAACTTTGGCGTCAGTTCGCAGGTTTGGCGGACAACCCACTTTTCGCCGCCGCCTCGTCGCGTGGTTTCGGAAAAATGGACGCGACCTGCCGTGGCGTCATCGTCGCGACCCGTACGCCGTGCTCGTGTCGGAAATCATGCTGCAACAAACGCAAGTCGCGACGGTGATCGGATATTTCGAGCGCTGGCTGAAACGCTTTCCCGATTTCCCCACCCTCGCGGCCGCGCCGGAAGCCGAAGTGCTGCACGCGTGGCAAGGGCTAGGCTATTACTCGCGCGCGCGCAACCTTCACCGCGCCGCGAAGGTGGTGATGAAAGATCACGGCGGCGAATTTCCGCGACAGCTCGACCTGATCCGCGCGCTGCCCGGCGTCGGGCGGTACACGGCGGGCGCGGTGGCGACGTTCGCCTTCGAAATGGCGACGCCGATTGTCGAGGCCAACATCGCGCGGGTGTTGTCGCGGTTGCTGAATTTTCGCGAACCCATCGACACGACAACTGGTCGCGAAGCCCTGTGGCAGGCGGCTTCCGAGCTGGTGCCGAAAAAAGACGCCGCCACCTTTAACGAAGCGCTGATGGAGTTCGGCGCGCTGGTCTGCCTGCCGCGGCCAAAGTGCGGAGCGTGTCCGGTGCGAACTTTCTGCCGCGCCGACCCACCGGAAAATCTGCCCGTAAAAAAGGCCCGCGTGAAAACCGTCGCGCTCACCGAACGCTGCGGGTTTATCGCGTCGCGGGGGAAGATTTTGCTCGAACAACAAACCGGCGCGCGCTGGCGCGGGCTGTGGACGCTGCCGGCAATTTCAGATTTCGGAATTCAGACTTCAGATTTGCCGCCGCTCGCGCGCGTGACGTTTCCGTTCACGCATCACCGCGTCACGCTCGAGGTTTTCAAAACAACTGCGCCGCAACCACTGAAGGGAAATCAAAGTTGGTTTCCAGTCGCTGCTCTCGAAAAAATTGCCATGCCATCGCCCCATCGCCGCGCATTGGAAGAACTCATTCCAAAGCTCTGCGCATAACAAGCGGCACGGGTTGAATTCACATCAAAACTAAAACACGGCGCCGATCCGCGCGCCATCGAAGTGAGGCATGAGATTTTTCGACTGCGTTTCGTTCGCTGCGCTCAGAATGACATCGCTTGGTTAAAAAAACAAAACCCCGGCTCGCTAAAAACGCGAACCGGGGCTTTGAAGACCGTCCCCGCTGCCGGGGCTGGAAAGAGTTACTTGGCCACTTCGATCTTCTCGAGGGCGATCCACTTCTTCCCGTCTTTCTCCGTGATCGCACCCTCGGCGGTGACTTTCTCGCCGCCTTTGCAGATCGTTTTGTGAAAGCCCTTGCCGATGGCGTTGTCCTGGGCATACACGTTGCCGCCTGCGGTTTTGATCACGAGGCCGCACTTCTCGGCTTCTTTGAGTTCGCATTTCGGGCAGACGGCTTCGCCTTCGATTTTGTCGGCGAAAACAGGCAGCGCGAGCGCAGCGCTCAGAATGGTGAGGAGAGTTAGTTTTTTCATGGGTGTTTTGTTTTGGGTTGAACCGTGGCCGCGGCGGAAATGCCGCAGTCATTGGTGGATGGCACTGGTAGCCGTTTCCCGCGCAGGTCGCAAGCGCGAAGCTGCCTCCCGGTTGTCCCGGCGCTCGGTGAGCGTTGCCATTTTTCGCGTGAGAGTTTGCGACGGTTACGGACCGCCACTACAACCATTGGCGATGATCCGCCCCCTCTCCGTGCTCGCGCTCGTTCTGCTTTTGGCGAAAAACTTCACGCTCGCCGCCGACGTGCCGAAAACCGCGTCGCTCCCGAAGCCGCACCCCGACTGGAAAATCGAACTCGTCGCCGAGCCGCCGGTTTTGGAATACCCGAGCGTCGTCACATGCGCGCCGGACGGACGCATCTTCG
>JANXWU010000336.1 GCA_025350985.1 Spartobacteria bacterium
CACGACGCGCCCCGAAGCTTCGCGCGTGGATGCGCTCGAAGCGCTGCGTGACTGGCAGATTGAAAAGCAGGGCACGCCGGCCGACCCGCAGCCAACCGACCTCGACCGGCTGCACAATCTTTGGCGTCCGCTGCCCGCGCGTCCCGCTGTTGATGCGGCTTCCGCGGTGGCGGCGATCTTCCCGACGATCCTGCAAAACGGTTCATCCAAGCTCCAGCAAGCCGCGGCGCAACTCGCGGGCAAACTCAAGCTTGCTCCCGCCGGGGACGCACTGCTCGCGCTGGCCATCAACCCGAAAGCCGACTCTCCCGCGCGCATCGAGGCGCTGCGGGCGTTGATGGAAATCCCCAACGCGAAAGTGGCCGACGCCGTGCGCGTGGCGATGACCGACAAGGACGCCCGCGTCCGCAAGGAAGGTGTGGATGCGCTCGCGAAACGTGATCCCGCTGCCGCCGTGAAGGTGCTCGCGAGCGTGCTGGAAACTGGCACGACCATCGAAAAGCAGGGCGCGCTCACCGCTCTCGGCTCGCTGAAAAACAAGGAGGCCGACGCAATGTTGTCCTCACTGCTCGACCAGCAGGCAGCAGGAAAAATCCCCGCGGACATCCGGCTCGATCTGCTCAATGCCGCCGCGGCGCGCAACAATGCGGAGATCAAGGCCAAGCTCGCCAAACTTCAAACGACCGCTCCGGGCGGCGACCTGGTCGCGTCGTTTGCTGACACGCTCACCGGAGGTGACGCGGCGGTGGGAAAAAAGATCTTCTTCGAGAACGAGGCGACTTCCTGCGTGCGCTGCCACAAGATGGGAGACACGCCCGAAGGCGTCGGCCCCGATCTCTCACACGTCGCATCGCGGGGAGACCGCCGCTATCTGCTTGAATCGATCATCGCGCCGAACGCCAAAATCGCTGCGGGATACGACCGAGTCACCGTCTCGCTCACCGACCAATTTTACACCGGGCGTGTGCTGGCAGAAGACGCCAAGACGATCAAACTCGAAATCACCAACGACGACGGCTCGTTGAAAGCAATCAGCGTTTTGAAGGCGGAAATCAAAGAGCGCCACGGGGAACCGAGCGCGATGCCCGAAGGCTTCAAGGACATCCTCAAACGCACCGAACTGCGCGATCTCATCGAGTTTCTCGCGGCGCAAAAGTAGCGAGAATCGTCCCAAGCTGTAGCGGCTTAACCCCGCGTCAATTCCCGGCTTTCCACTCGATCCGCGCGCAGACCCGCGCGAATCCAGTCGCGGATGGCCGCGTGATCGAGCGTCGAGCCGCACGAGAAAATATCCACCGCCGCATAACCGTGCTCTGGCCACGTATGGACGGCCACATGCGACTCCGCAATCACAACCACGCCACTGACTCCGTGCGGGCTGAACGTGTGGAAGACGTCGGTGACGATTGTGCCGTGACCGCGCCGGACGGCTTCGAGCAGCAGCGCTTTTAAATCGCCGGGTGCGTTCAGCAGCGCGGCGTCGCAACCATGAAGTTCGAGCAGCGTGTGGCGAGCGAGTGGTGCGTCCATTTTTATGAAATAAGGGCGAGGAGCGAATCGGCGGCGCGGGTGCCGCGAGTGAAGGCTTCCTCGAAAATTGAAATGCCGCTCATGTCAGAGTGCGCGAAAACAATCGCGCCGTGCGGCGGCTGCATGCGCTGCCGAGTTTCGCCCCAAATAAATCCTGGCACGGGCCGGACCATGCCGTGGCCCCAGAGCCACACGTCGAGGTTGCGGATGTGCGCGTCGATGCCGGGATGGACGCGCGCGAGGTCGGCGACGATGAGGTCGCACCAATCGGCGTGGGTCCGGGTGAGCGCGCGCTGGCGTTCCTCGGGCGGTGCCGAGGCGTCGAGCGGCCAGTAGTGGGTGAGAACGGTTTCGTGGGGAACCGGATGGAGATTTTGATGCGTGGCGACGACGTAGCCGAGCGAAGCGCTGCCGCGCACGACGTTATCCCAAGCGAGCGGTGCGCCGCGGCCGGCAGGGAGCAAAGCGAGCGTGACGTTCGCGACCATCCACGGCGAATACTCGAGGCCAGTCACGGGAGCGAGGCCACGCACGATCCTCTGCGCGACGAAGCGCGGCGCTGCGCACACGACTCCTCGCGCCCGAAGGCGGACACTCCGCTGACGGGCCAGATCGAAAAAATCGACGGCCACTCCCGAGTTGTTTTGCTCGAGGTTAAAAACGACGCATCCCCCGCGAACCCGCTGGCCCAGCGGTTCCGCGAGCCGTCGGGCCAGCCAGCCGTTGCCTTCCGGCCACGTCACCACCGCGTCGTGATCGGCATTGGCCGCCCGCCCGCGGCGCGCCGCGAAGTAATGCACTCCCGCCCAAGCCGAAATATTTTCCATGCCCGCGCCGTAATCATCCCGGCAGCAATAATCGACATGCCAGCGCAGCGGCTTCGAGGTAAATCCGCGCTTCGTCATCCATGCAGCCATCGTGGCTTGGTCGAGCGCGAGCAGCGCCTCGTCGCGAGAACTTTCATCCAGAGGAATGGCGAAGGCGTGGCGACCGTCCGCACCCAGCGTTTGACGGAAAGTTTCCATCTCCGCGAAGAATCGCTCGTATTGCCGGCGGTCATCCGGGCCGATGCCCAGTTGCGGCAGCAACCCTTCCTGCCAGCGACCGGCGTCGAACAGCCGTTCCATCGGATCGGCGCAGAGATATTCCTCGTGGTAAATGGGCGCGCCATTCGCGTCGCGTCCGCGCGTGATGCCCAATTCCTCGAACAGGGCAAGCACCTCCGTGGCTTCGTCGTTGGGCAGCGGGACGTAATGCGCGCCCCACGGGTACGCGGAGACGGCGTTGCGCCCGCACGCCGCGTTGCCGCCGGGATCGCGTTCGAGTTCGAGCAGCAAAAAATCTCGCGCGCCTTTTTTGTCGAGTTGATGTGCGGCGGCGAGACCAGCGATGCCGCCGCCGACAATGGCGACGCCGGCTTCGATGGTTTCCGTCGGCGGCGGAAAACTGCCGTCGCGCATTCGGTGTCCCGCAGCCAGCGCAGGACCGAGAATGCTGCCGGAAAAGCGCGGACGCGGTTTCTTGCAGCCGGTGAGCATCGCTGCCGCCCCGGCGCCCGCGGTCGCGAGAAATTCCCGGCGCGTCGATTTCATTTTTCCTTCCAAAACTCTCGCACCGTCCGCTCCCATTCCGCCGCCATCAGTTGGTGGCCGGAGTAGGTCGGATGGACGGCATCCCAAATCCAATGCTCCGCCGGCGCGCGCTCGCAGGCGGCGTCGAACGCGGCTTGAAAACGGACGAGCGCCGCACCGTGTTTCTTCGCCAGCTTCGCCACAATTTCCTGCCGCTGCTTGATGCCCGCGCGCCACGGCTCATACGGCTCTTTCTTTCCGGCGATGGGCAGCGTGAACGGCTCGCAAAGCACGAGCCGCACCTTCGGATTCGCGGCTTTTGTGGCGGTCAGCAGCCCGTCGTAAATCTGCTCGTATTGATCCATTGGCACGGCATGGCTGTTGTCGTTGACGCCGATCAAAATGCTCAGGACATCCGGCTGGAGATCGAGCACATCTTTCTGCCAGCGCTTTTCGAGATCGACGACCGTGTTGCCGCTCACCCCTCGATTGAGAAAGGTCAGGTTTTTCTCCGCAAACGCGGCTCCGAATTTCGCGGCGATGATGAACTGATAGCCGTGGCCGAGAATGTGATTCGGGTCGGCGCTGCGTCCACGATTGCCGTCGGTGATCGAGTCGCCCTGGAACAAAACGCGCGTTTCCTTTTGGAAAATTGCGATCGGTTCCACGGTGGAGTTTGGCGGTTCCGCCGCGCTGAGTTTCAGAGCAAACGCAGCGACGGCAACAATTAGGCGGTGCAGGATGGGTTGTAGTTTCATAGGCTTGGCGGGTGAATCATTGATGCGTGTAACGCGCCCACTCGGCTTCGAAGTAACGAACAAGCGCCTGGTTGTTCAGTCGGTTTACTTCGGTCGGCACCCGCGCCATGTCGGGCGGGAACTCGCGCAGGGACGCGACATTTTTCTCCTCAAGAAACCGCAGACCGGGGGGCAATCGCCACGGTCCGCCGAGGGCACGGGGCGACGCGAGGATAAAACCCCATTCGCCGAAGGACGGAACGTAGGCGTGATACGGCTCGGTGACCAAGCCGCACGCCCGCAACGTCTCGTCGATACACCAAAAACTTTTCGGGGCGACGAAAGGCGACGTGCATTGAATGACCATCGCGCCCTCCTGCGCGAGGGCGGTGCGCGCACGCTGGTAAAACGCGGTCGTGTAAAGCTTGCCGATGCTGAAGTTCGACGGGTCTGGGAAATCGGCGACGATGAAATCGAACATCTCGCGGTTGTCTTTCAGCCAGGTGAAGGCGTCGGCGTTGACTACGTGAACTTTCGATGAAGCGAACGCGGAGTGGTTCAGACGGGTGAGCACCTCTTGCGTGGAAAACAGGCGCGTCATCGCGGGATCGAGATCGACGAGCGTCACGCTTTCGAGGTGCGGGTAGCGCAAAATTTCGCGCACCGCGAGACCGTCGCCACCGCCCAGCACGAGCACCCGGCGCGCGTGCGGCAGGCGGGCAAGACCGGGATGCACGAGCGCTTCGTGGTAACGATATTCATCGCGCGCGCTGAATTGCAGGTTGCCGTTGAGATAGAGCCGCAGGTCGTCGGCGTGGCGCGTGAGCGTGATGCGCTGGTACGGCGTTGATTTTGAAAAAATGACATCCTCGCCGAACGCCGCCGCTTCCGACCACGAGACGATGCGCTCGGAAAAAACGAATCCGCACGCAAGCAGCGCGAGCACGGCGACGCCGTTGATGCGCAGCAGCCGCGCGCGCGGCACTTGATCCCACAACGCCCAGAGTGCGACGAGCCCGACGCCACCGTTCAAAATTCCAAACAAAAAGCCGGAGCGCGCAAGGCCGAAATGCGGGACGAGCACGAGCGGAAAAAGCAGCGAGGCGAGCAGCGCGCCGATGTAGTCGAAGGTGAAAACTTTCGAGATGAGATCCTTGAATTGGAGCCGGTCTTTGAGGATGCGGAGAAGCAGCGGGATTTCCAATCCGACGAGCGTGCCGATGAGCAGGACGATCGCGTAGAGCAACACGCGGAACGAGCTGACGTGCGCGAACAACCCAAAGAGCACCGCCGCCGCCGACCCGCCGAAAAGCGCGATGAGAAATTCCACCTGGATAAACACGCCGAGCAGATTTTTTTCGACATAGCGAGAGAGCCAGGAGCCGATGCCCATCGCGAAAAGATAGACGCCGATGACCGTCGAAAACTGCAGGACGGAATCGCCGAGGAGATAGCTGGCGATAGTGCCGGCGATGAGTTCGTAAATCAGCCCGCACGTGGCGATGGTGAAGACCGACGCGAGCAGCAGGAGGCGGAGGCCGCGTTCTGTCATCAGTGAATCGCCGCCGCGACGATGATGCAGATGCCGAGTGCCGCGAAGCCGACGACGATCGCCAGCGCGGTGTTCTTTTTCTCGACCAATTCTTTCCAAAGATCGTACGGCGTGAGCTGGTCCACGACGATAAAAGTGATGCAGAAAATCACCACGCCGAGCGTGGCGTAGATGGCGGAGTTGGCGACGGTTAGCCAGTTCATGGGGTTGGTTATTTGTGGTTAAAACTTCCGAAGTAGCCGGAGCGCCCGCCGCTCCCGCCAGAGGAGGAAAACGTTTTGCCGACGCTGTGCCAAAAGCTCCAGCCGCGTGCGTTGGCGAGGCCCAGATAGCCGACCGTAGCGAGGCAGAGCGCAAGGTAAATGGGATGCCGGATCATCAGTCGTCGCTGCTTTGGTAGGGGCTGAAATCGCTCTCGTCCCAGCGCGCCCGCTCGAACCGGTGCCGTCGCCAGAGCAACATCACCGGATAAAACAACACGAGGAGGAGCATCACGATCAAATTCGACGTGAAAACTCCGCCCGTCCGGACGCGCACCGTGAACGGCATTTTTTGAATCTGCGTGTCGGCACTGGCTTCGACGACGAGAAAATATTCGCCCGCTGGAACGCCGGGAATGGACGCAGTCGCCGCGCGGGAACCCTCGCTCCACGCGCCGTCGCTGTCGGTGCCGTGGTAGTAGCTGACCTCGACGGCGGCGGGAAAAGATTCGTTGGTCTTCGCGTTCACCAGATCGAAATCGAGGTCGAGCCAACTGTTGTCCACGTCGGCAGCGGTCTCGATCACGACGCGCTGTTCGCCGCCTTCAATCAGAAAATGCGGGGTGACAAGTTTCGGTGTTTCCGCAGGCGCGGCCGAGGTGGCCGAAACACGTTGTTGCTCGCGGTCGAAGAGGAACGTCGATTCATTCCGAGTCACCTCGTGACGCGCGAACGGAGAAAAGAAATGGATTAAAAAGAGCGCGAGGAGGGTGACGAAAAACGCCACGCGAACTTCCTGCCAGCGCACTGCAAACGGGTTGGGCTGGTTGAGGTAAACGCCCTGCGATGACGGCAGATTTTTCACCCCGAATGCCTCGGCGATGAGCCGGGAATCGACGTATTCCCCCAGCGACCAAGTGAACTCGTGGAGATCGGGATACGTTTCCTTCGAGAGGATTTCCGGCGGCGCGATGAAGTCGGTAATGTCCGCGCGCTCGCCGCGTCGCACTTTCCAGTAAAACTCGCCCAGCACTCCGCTCACGGTCGCGCTGCCCTTGTCGAAAAGTTTGTAATCGCGTCCGCCCATCTCAATCGTCTCGCCGCTCAAGTCAGGCAT
The DNA here is from genome assembly GCA_025350985.1 of Spartobacteria bacterium. Lineage (GTDB taxonomy): Bacteria > Verrucomicrobiota > Verrucomicrobiia > Chthoniobacterales > Chthoniobacteraceae > JANXWU01. The sequence continues at coordinate 6,708 of JANXWU010000336.1, forward strand.
CGCAGGCAGACGATCGACGAAGCTCCAGTGGCCGTTAAATGAAACGAGCCAGCGGAAGCCCTGCCACGGGTTGAACAGCAGATACTCCGACCACTTCGAGTATTTGTCGGTGCGCGCGACGAAGCCGATCACTTCGTACTCGAGCGCAAAAAGTTTTCCACGCTGGCCGATGGGCAAAAGCGGCGCGAGTTGGCGCGTCGCGATGTCAGCTTTTTGGATGACTTGAAATTCCGGCGTCGCCGTGTCGATCACCACGCCGCACGAGCCGCACACGGCGGACATCGATTGCCCGGCGGCGCGCAAATTCACGACCGCGCCGCACGACGGACAGGCGAGCGCCGTCGTGCGATTTTTTTCCTGAGCCACCTCCGCGTTCCAGCCAGGGACGGGGCGAAGATTGGTGAACTTTAGATCGTCGAAGCGGACGAACTCGCCGACGTAAAACTCCACGTCATCTTTGGAAAGCTCGATGCTGGCAAACTCCCCATTTTTGTTGGTCAAGTCGATGCTCCCGCGGCGATGCCCAGGCGGCGCGGCAAACGGCAGCTCGCCTTCGCCCGCGCGGCAAATGGCGTTTTTTACATCGGTCACCGTCCACCATTTATCGGCCAATTGAAGCGTCTTACCCACTTCATACATTTCCATTTTCGGCGGAAGCTGCTCCGTGACTTCGGTCGG
>JANXWU010000344.1 GCA_025350985.1 Spartobacteria bacterium
CGCCGACCGCACGCAGGCGACGCTCGTCAAGCTCGCCGGGCGCATCGGCGGCGTGATGGCGCAAATGGTTTACTACCCGTTCACGCTGCTCTTCCTGCTCTTTGCCGCGCGCCATCCGCTCTTCGACAATTTCGACTGGCCGATCGCGCTCCTCATCGTCTTCGCCGTCAACACCATCGCGCTGCTGCTCGCCGCGTGGGCCGTCCGGCGCAACGCCGACCGCGCCCGCACCGAAGCCGTGGAAAATCTCGAGTGCAAGGCCGCGCAGATTCGCTGGGAACTCGCCGCCGCCGTCAGCGCGACGGACGCAGAAACCGCCGCGCGCCGCGGCAGCCTCGCGCGGGTCGAGTGGCACCTCGCGCAGATTCAAAAACTGGGCGGCGCGGCGTTGAGCGAAGGCATTTTTTGCAATCCTCTTCTTCGCGCGCTGCTCATTCCGCTCGGCGGCACGGGCATTCTTCAGGGGATCGATTTTCTGTCGAAACTCTGAGCGGCTGTTGGTGTGTTGAAAAGATGCGGTGACGGCGCGAGCGCATGGTAGCGCAAGCTTCCAGCTTGCGCTACTTTTTCCCGGCGCTCCATCTTTTCTACATACCTAGCGGCTGTCTAAAAAGGCCACACGCGGCGAAACTTTTAAGACTGCCCTCTTGGCCTTCGCTCCACGTCCGCACGGCTTGCAGATTGCGAACCGCAAAGTACGCTCGCGGCACTTTCTTATGTCACCGGCAAAACGTTTCGCCACCCTCTGCAGCCTCGCCCTCGCTCCAGTCATCGCTTTCGCCGCCGACCAGCCGCAGTGGGGTCAGGCGTGGTCGCGCAATATGGTTTCCGACGAACGCGGGTTGCCAGATTCCTTCGACCCGGAGTCCGGGAAAAATGTCGCGTGGACGGCGCAACTCGGCACGCAGTCGCACTCGACGCCGGTCGTGGCGGGCGGACGTGTTTACATCGGCACGAACAACCAGGAACCGCGCGACCCCAAGCACGCCGGCGATCGCGGCGTGTTCATGTGCTTTGACGAAAAGGACGGGAAATTTCTCTGGCAGCTCGTCGTCCCGAAACGCGACGAGGACAAATATTTCGACTGGCCGGACGTGGGCATCTGCTCGCCGGCGACGGTGGAAGGCGACCGCGTTTACACCGTCACCAATCGCGGCGAAGTCGTCTGCCTGACGACGCGCGGACTCGGGCGGGAAAATGTCGGGCCGTTCAAAGACGAAGGCCTGCACATGACGCCGCACGCCGCGCCCCCGCCGGATTTTGTGGCGCAAAAACCGACCGTGCCTGTGCTCGAACCCGGCCCGACGGACGCCGACATCGTGTGGCTTTTCGACATGCCGCGCGAGGCGGGCACCTGGCCGCACGACAACGCGCACACTTCGATCCTCATCCGCGGGCCGCATCTTTACGTGAACACCGGCACCGGCGTGGACAACACGCACAAAAAAATTCGCACGCCCGACGCGCCCAGTTTGCTCGTGCTCGACAAAGCCACGGGCCGCGTCGTCGCGCGCGAGGACGAACATCTCGCGCCGCACATTTTCCACGCCGCGTGGGCGGCGCCGGCGATGGGCAAAGTGAACGGACGCGAGTTGATTTTTCACAGCGGCGGCGACGGGATTGTGCGCGCGTTCGAGCCGGTGCCGGCGGACGCCTCACCCGGCGAGGTACACAAACTGAAAAAAGTCTGGCAGTACGAAATCGACCCGAACGCGCCGAAGGAAACGGCGGTCGATCACGTTTTCACCAGCAACAAAAAGGAAGGCCCGAGCGACTTTTATGGCGCGCCGGTTTTGCACGAGGGAAAACTTTTCGTCGCGGGCGGCGGCGACATTTGGTGGGGAAAACTCGAGTGCTGGGCCAAATGCCTCGACGCCGCGACGGGCCAGGAACTGTGGTCGCACCCGCTGAACAAACACGTTCTGTCCACGCCCGCCGTGCGCGACGGCTTGGTCTTCATCGCCGACACGCGCACGCTGCATTGCCTCGATGCCAAGACCGGCGAGGCGTTGTGGACGCAGGAGCTGAACGGCGAAATATGGGCGTCGCCGTTTATCGCCGACGGCAAAGTTTACCTGGGCACGCGCAAGGGCGACTTCTGGGTTTTCGCAGCGGCGCGCGAGAAAAAAGTGCTGAGCACGATTGAGTTGAAAAGCCCGATCAGCGCGACCACAACCGCGGCCAACGGCACACTCTTCGTGGCGACGATGAAGCAGCTTTTCGCGCTGAAAAAGAAAGCCGAGTTGTAGCGGCGGCCGACCGATCGTAGCACAACCTTCCAGGTTGTGGGGCAGGCGGGCGTCCTCTCTGCCGATGCCAGCGCACGCAGGCTGGAAGCCTGCTGTCCGCACAGGCAAGAATGCCTGTGTTCCGATACGCGGGGACGCTCAGATTTTTTTCAGATATTCCAAGAGCTGCCAGCGCTCGGTTTCGGACAGCTTGGTGCCGTACTCGTGGCCGGCATTCGAGTTGCCTTTGACCGACGTGTCGAACGGGAATGCGCCTTCGACTTTCTCCGAAACGAAGCCCACTTTCACCGGGTCGAACTCGCGCCGTCCGACGTAAAACTTTTTGCCGCGCGCCGAAGCGGGCAGCAGCAATTCAAAAAGATTAGGCACCGAACCATTATGCAAATACGGCGCGGTCGCCCAAATTCCATTGAGCGGGCGCGCCTTGTATTGCAACTGCGGTTCGCCGCCGGCGCGCTGCATGATCGCCGCGGCATCAGTGGTCGTGTTTAATCCGCCGCCCTGAAGCCGCACGAGATGACGCGGCTCGTCGATGGCGTCGAAAACTTTCACCTGCCCGACGATCGTGCGCAGGACGGTGTTGCCGACGATGTGAAAGGCGGAGTCTTCCGCCGGGATGCGCGTGCCGGCGATGACGTAGGTCCACGTGTCTTTCAGGAAGCCGGTTTTGCCGCGCCCGTTCCGGATGTTTTCCGCCGTGAGCGCGTCGGTTTTCAAATCAGAAATCGGCGTCCCGACCGTGATCAGATGGCGGTCGGGATCGTCGCGCACGACATCGTGGTGGCAATCCTGGCAGTAGTTTACGAACAGCTTCCGTCCTGCGTTCGCCTTCGCCGTGTCGATGGGCGGCAGGATT
>JANXWU010000402.1 GCA_025350985.1 Spartobacteria bacterium
ATTTGATGAAAAAACTGAACCAGCATTATCTGGAACAGTCGCCCGCGGACGCGGAATTAAGCGCGCGCATCGAGAGTTTCGAGCTGGCGTATCGGATGCAAATGGCCGCGCCCGACGCGCTGGAAATCACGAAGGAACCCGAGCACATCCAGAAGCTTTACGGCATCGACGACAAGCAATGCACCCACTTCGCGAAGCAATGCCTGATGGCGCGGCGGCTCGTCGAGCGCGGCACGCGGTTCGTGCAAATTTACAGCGGCGGGATGGAGAATCAGCGCTCGTGGGACGGGCACATGGACATCGAGGGAAACCACCGGCAGTTCGCGGGCGAGACGGACAAACCGATCGCCGCGCTGCTCACCGATTTGAAACAGCGCGGCCTGCTCGACTCGACGCTGATCATTTGCTGCGGCGAGTTCGGGCGCCTGCCGATCGCGCAAAAAGGCAAGACGCCGGGGCGCGATCACAACCCGCACGCGTTCACATCCTGGTTTGCGGGGGGCGGGACGAAGGGCGGCACGCACTATGGTTCGACCGACGAGATTGGTTTCAAGGCGACGGTGGACAAAGTCGGCATCAACGACCTCCATGCGACGATTCTCGCGCTGCTGGGCATCGACCACGAGAAGCTGACTTACAAATTCAACGGGCGAAATTTTCGGCTCACCGACGTGGCGGGAAACGTCGTGAAAGAGATCATCGCGTAAGATCCAAAAAATCCGACGCGGGAAAAATGGCGGAGCCTACGGGGCTCGAACCCGCAACCTCTACCGTGACAGGGTAGCGCTCTAACCAATTGAGCTAAGGCTCCAAAAAGGAGCGCGGAAACTAATGTGTCCCTGAATGCGATTCAATGACTTTTTTAACCGGCAATTTGGTAATGGTACAGTTTAAGAAGTGCGATCTGTCATTCTGAGCGAAGGCTTCGCGGAGTCGAAGAATCTCTTGAACCCCTTTTGGCGTGCGGCTTCACGGGGAAGTGCATGAGATTCTTCGACTGCGTTCCGTTCGCTGGGGGCGAACTCCACTCCGCTCAGAATGACACGCGCTTTTTCAAACTGTGCCATTACCGGCAATTTCGCCTGCTCTCTAAGTTCCCGGCGCGGTGCATGGCGCGCGGTTTCTTTTGCAGCAGTGTCCCTCTTCGTTTAGAAAAAATGCCATGCACGAGAGTTTTGACGCGGTGATCGTCGGCGGCGGATTTTCCGGCGCGGCGACAGGTCTTTTGCTCAAGCGCCGCGCGCCCCACCTCCGCGTGCTGATAGTCGAAAAAGCGGCGGAATTAGACCGCAAGGTCGGCGAATCGACGACCGAGGTCAGCTCCTGTTTCCTCACGCGCGTGCTCGGATTGACGCATCATCTCGGGCACGAGCACATCGCGAAGCAGGGCTTGCGGATGTGGTTCACTCGCGGGTCCGCGCAACCGTTCGACGACTGCGTGGAGATCGGCGCGCGCTACAATTCGCGGCTCTCGGGTTTCCAAGTCGATCGCGCGAAACTCGACGAGCACATGCTCCAGCAAGCCGTCGCGGCGGGTTGCGAATTGTGGCGTCCGGCGAAGGTGCTGGGCGTGGAATTGCGCGATGCAGCCTTTTGCAAAAACGACCCCGGCACCGACCGGACGGTGAATATTTTGCAGGTGAAACTCGGCGAGGAAACCAGGGTCGCGCACGCGAAATGGATCGTCGATGCCACCGGACGCGCGGCGTGGCTGGCGCGGAAACTCGGCCTGTTTACCCCGCTCACCGCGCACCCGACGAACACCCTGTGGGCGCGCTTTACGGGCGTGCGCGATTGGGACGGGCACGCGCTGCGCGAGAAGTTTCCGCGCTGGGCGGACGCCTGCCAGACGAGCCGCGCGTGGGCGACCAATCATCTCATGGGACGCGGCTGGTGGTGCTGGATCATTCCGCTCAAGGGCGGCGATTACAGCATTGGCATCGTTTACGACACGCGTCTTTTTCAGCCACCGGCGGGAGCGGGAATCGGCGAACGAATCAAGGCCCACTGCCTCACCCACCCGGTTGGACGCGAGTTACTCGCGGACGCACAGCCGGTCGAGGGCGACCAGCGCGCCTATTCGATGCTGCCGTATTTCTCCCGGCAAATCGCCGGTGACGGCTGGCTGCTCGCGGGCGATGCCGCCGGTTTCATCGACCCGTTTTACAGCCCTGGCCTCGACCTCTGCTCGTACACGGCGCACTTTGCGCACACGACGATTGCGCGCTCGTGCGCGGGCGAGGACGTGGGCGGAGTGGTGGAAAATTACAACGCTCAGTTTGCGTTTTGTTACCGCTCGTGGTTCGAGGGCATTTACCTCGACAAGTATTTTTACCTGGGCGACGCCGAGCTGATGGCGGCGGCGTATTTGCTGGACATCGCGCTCTACTTCGCCGGCTTGGTGCGGCAGGTGCATGCGAATCCCGGCGTGGAATTCAGCAGATTGCCCTTCGGTGGTGTGCCCGGAAAAATCGCGGCGCGGGTGATCGCCTTTTACAACCGCCGGCTGGTCGTGCTCGCACAGAAAAAATTTGCCGCCGGCTGCTACGGCGACCGCAACGCGCACTGGCGCTTGCTCGTGCCGGGATTTCTGCCCGACGCAAGCCTCGTTCGGTTGATCGTACGCGGCGCGTTGCGCTGGCTTCGCGCGGAGGTCCGGTGCGCTTTCATGAGACGTGCAACCGTCTCGGCGGACAGCCCCGAGTTCACTCCTGAAACCGCGAGCTAGCGTCGGGAAAAACTCCAGCTTTCCAATCTGCGGCATTTGTCGGACCGCTTCTCGTCAAACCGCCGGATTCGTTCTCGCCACGGCGCGCTCTTCGTCGAGCGTGCGCGCTGCTTCCTTCAGCATCTCCTCGAAGTCATCGGACTTGAGAGGCTTCACGCGGTGTTGGGTGTAACCGGCTGCTTTGCTCTTTGCTCGATCAGCGTCCATGCCATAACCACTCATCGCAATCGCATAGCCCGGAAAAGATTTTCCGGCGTCGCGGAGCCGTTGCAGGAGTTGCCAGCCGTCTCCATCCGGCAAGCCGATGTCGCTGATGAGCACTTCGCATCCTGCCTCTGGTAAAGTGGCCAGCGCCTCTGCCATCGTCGGCGCGGAAACGACGGTGTGACCGCATCGTTCAAGACAACGCGTCAGCGCCCTCAACGTGTCAGCATGATCCTCCACGAGAAAAATTCGGAGCGGGCGGACGGCAATCATATTCCTGGCGAGGCGCTGCATCTGCATTGCAACGCAGGCGCGCGCGAGATGCACGGAAAATAACCTCTGCCGCGTGCGCCGCACTCCACGCTCTGCCTCTCCGCACCCACTCCGCACAGACTCGCAGCGATGAAAAATCGTCGAGAACGGCCCAATTCAGATGTTCGATCCTCTTGAAAAGAAAGGTCGCGATACGGCGATAGAGGCCATAACCTTTCGTACGCGATGAACGACACAAAAACCGATTCAGATGCAGCCGCTGGCAACGGCCTGCCCGCCGTGTCCCCCGATTTCATCGAGCAGGATTTTCCGCTCGATAACGTCGTCCCGACCCGCGGCTATCACATGCCGCCGATGGTTGGGCTCGGCGGCTCGGCAGGGGGCATCGTGGCGTTGCAGGAGTTTTTCAAGGCGATGCCGGCGGACAGCGGGATGGTGTTCGTGGTCATCATGCACCTCTCGCCGACGCATGAATCCACGCTCGCCGATCTGCTTTCCCGCACGACGACGATGAAGGTGGTGCAGGCGACCGATGGGGTGAAGGTGCATGCGAATCACGTCTATGTGATCCCGCCAGGAAAAGATCTGGCGACGGTCAATGGGCATCTGCGGCTCCATCCGCTCGAAGTCGAAAGGGGCAAGCGCGTGGTGGTCGATCTCTTCTTCCGCTCGCTCGCGGACACGCACGGGCGCACGCGGCGGCGGTCATTCTCTCGGGCGCGGATGGCGATGGCGCGCTCGGCATCAAGCGGATCAAGGAGCGCGGCGGGCTGACCATCGCGCAGGATCTCGAGGAGGCGGAGCACCCGTCCATGCCGCGCACGGCGATCG
>JANXWU010000409.1 GCA_025350985.1 Spartobacteria bacterium
GTAGCTGATCTTGTTCTCGTTAGGCCCTTTCCCTTCCCCATGAACTACATCAAAACCGCCCTGCTTCTTGGATGAACCAAGACCGGCTATGACGAGTGGTCTTTCTCTACTCCTGCCGTTAATCGTGATGCTGTCCTTGGCTAAGACAGCTTGCGCGGAGTCGCCGCCCGCTTCTTTTGCCTACATCCTCCAAGCGGATTCCTTTGCCAAGACTAAGTCCGCAGCGACTGCGCGTCTGGCGTCGTGCGGGCGTGATTGGATTGTGCTTGATGCACGTTTCGAGGCTGAGACTCCGTGGCAGCGGGCGGAGCTTGACGCGATCCGGCATAGTCAACCGGGACGCAAGGTCATCGCCTATGTTTCCATCGGGGAGGCGGAGGATTACCGGCCTTACTGGCGCAAGGAATGGGGGAGCAAGGGCAAGCTCACCGCCGCGGCGCCCGCGTGGCTCGGCACGGAGAACCCGGAGTGGAAGGGTAACTATCGGGTGAAGTATTGGCGTCCCGAATGGCAGAAGCTCATCCTCGCCGCCATCGACGATGCGATGACCTCGGGTTTTGACGGCGTGTATCTGGACATCGTGGATGGCTTTGAGACATTCGAGAAGCAAGGCGGGCAGTTCATCGATAACCGGGTCAACGCAGAGACAAAGCAGAGTTATCGCCGCGACATGGTGGATTGGGTGAAGCGAATCGCCGCGCGAGCCCGTGCGAAGAATCCGGCAGCGCTGGTCATTCCCCAGAATGGCTCGCAACTGCTCGCGCACGCGGATTTTCTCGCAGCCATCAGCGCCATCGGGATCGAGGATCTCTTTACCGATGGCAACAAGCTTCAGCCCAAGTCGCACACGAACGAAGTGCTAGGCCACTTAAAGATGGCAAGCGCGGCGCATAAGCCGCTGCTGCTCATCGAGTATCCAAAGAGCGCGGATCGTCAGGAGTTAACGAAGAAACTTGCGAAGGATAACGGCCTCGTATGGCTTATCACCGATCGTGAGCTCAAGACGCTGGGTGAATCGGGGCGTTGAGTCTTGCGAATACGGTGCATCGCGATCCTGGCTGAGGAAGTGAAGAAGGCTTGCGCGTGAACGTGAGATTATTTGATTGTTGAGCGCACGAAGACCAACTCGACCAAGTCCTCGCTAGGCTTGAGTAATTCTTTGTCGGGTTCGACTGAGCCGAGGAAAACGGCCAAACCACTTTTCGCCGCCACATTAGTCTGTATGTGCTTCCTATAAAACAACGGCTGATCGACGCTCGTCTTTTCTGTGGCAGTCCGATCACCCTCAAATTTGTTCATGCGGATGAATTCCAAGGACTCGAAGTTTAGGTTGAGTTGCACGACGTCGCGCCCGTCCGCCACCGCCTCACACTCAAGCATTATGCCGACTTTTTGCCCCTCAAACGCTGTGGGCACGGGATAGAGCGGAGACGGCTGCTTCTTTGCGTCAGGATTAGCTTCCGGAAGAACGGTCGTCGGGAACTTTGGAGGCTCAAACTCCGACGGATACCGGAAATCTTGCACAGATTCATTAACTGCTTTTTCGCCGCTCAAAGTTGTCACTGCCGGACTCGCCACCAGTTTCGCTTTTCCTTCCTTCACCATTGCGTGCAGCTTTTCTATCACGGCGTCGTTGCCCGCCTTTTGTGGCGCGTCGAAAATCAACGCGGACGCGACGGCGCGCGGCACGCTGAAGACTTCGACCTGCACGTTGATCATCTGATGGACCGATGCGTCGGATGCCGGAGTTTTCGCCGGCTGTTTCGGCTTTGCTTTTTCGTCGGAAAAGGCGGCAGAGGGAAGAACGCCGAGCGCAATTAAGGCGAACAGCACGGAGGATTTCATATTGCGGGAAGTGCAATCCAGCGACGCTGGCGAGTCAACGGCAAATGCCTGTGCGCTCCGCGAGACACGCGCTTGCATCAAGCGCTGCGATTTTTGTTTGAATCATCCACCGCTCTTTGCGTCGATGAATTCACTAAACATGAAAACAAAAATCCTCCCTCTCGCACTACTGGCGATGCTCCTCAGCAGTTGCGTCGAACGTGAAGTCGTCTATCGCGAACACCGGCACCGCGGGCGTGCCATTATCGTCGAGGAACGCGGTTACGCTCCTTATTCGGGTGCGGTTTGGGTGCCGGGACACTGGCGCGATGGCGTGTGGATTCGCGGGCACTGGCGGCACGCGTATTGAGCCGTTGCCGAGGCGCGACTAAACCGATGCGACCTGATTGGAAGGCTCACCCGCTGGGGCGAGCGGGCGGCTTTTTTTCGGCAAATCAGGATCGAGGAAGCCGAGTGCGTGGGGCGGCTTGATCACGCGCACACCAGCGCGCTGCTGCTCATCGGCAATGCGCTCGTGGAGTTCGTGCATTTTTGTCCAGTGATGCTTCGGGCGGAAATGGTGCTCGGCGTGGTAGCCGTTGTTGAACCAAAGCCAGTTGTAAAACCGGGCATAACTGCTCACGCCCCATGCGATGGGCACGTCGGGATTTCCGCCGAAGTGCAGGTAGTAGCCGTTGAGGTAAGAGAGGCAATGTCCTAAGTAATAAAACGGCAGGTAGAAGCAGAGCATGAACCGCCAGTTGATCCAGAAACCGGCAGCCACCAGCGCGACGAAGGAAAAAATCTCGAACAACCCAAAGCGCGCATCCGATGGATTGCGGCGCTTTAACTCGCGATAGATCGCCTTTGGATCGTCGCGGAAAAAGCTGAGCAGCGTGTAACTCCAAACGCTCTCCGCTTCGCCGTCGCGGCCATGACGATAGATCGAGAGCCAGTCGATGGTGTCACCACTTTCGTCCTGCCGATCGCTGTTGCCTTTGTGATGTTGCTGATGGACGCACTCGTAGAACTGTTGCGAGAAACCAATCGTCACCGACTCGATCCAACTGAACGCGCGATTGAGCGCGGGCGAAGTGAAATAGGGGTTGTGCAAAAAGTTGTGCGAGATGCCGTTGATGTTCCATGAAATGCTCACCGAATAGATGAAGCCCAGCACTGCGAGAGCCCACCACGGCAGATGTGGGAACGCGAAAAACAACGCGACGAGATAAGCGCCATGCGCCAGTCCGGCGAGCACCGGCATCGCGTCGGTTTTTGAATGCGCGAAGATTTTCATAGCGGCGAAAAGTGGCGCAACCGGCGCAGTCGCTCAAGTGCAAAGGCGATGTCCGGGCGGCGAATCGGGCTGGACGAAAGGGCAGAGCACGCTTAGTGACTGTCTAAAAAAGGCTGAGTTACAGTAATTTTAGTACTTGTACTTTTTGGAGGAATGAGGTGGAAAGCTTGGGATGCCGACCAAAGAACCCTATCCCAGTGATCTCACCGA
>JANXWU010000426.1 GCA_025350985.1 Spartobacteria bacterium
TCGACAAGCTGCCAGCCGTAGTCAAACCGGAAAGATATATAAGTGCCCAAGCTATATCGAAGACCTACACCGGCGCTCGCGAGCGCGTGTTGTTTGTCTTCTCCAGGCAAAGGATGGCGGATCGTCGCAGTCCCATAATCCCAAAAGGTTAACAGTTGAAGCTGATCGTTCCACGACTTGCCAAACCCGAGTCCCGAGAGAATGGGCTGCGTGAGCTTGAAAGACGGAGTCCTCAATTCAGTGGAGAGTAGAAACCCCGAATCACCCCGCGCCTGGCTCTCCTCGTAACCGCGCACCGTGGCCGAGCCTCCCACTTCAAGCTGTTCACTCGGCAACAGGTTTCCATCAGCGGCCTGAAAACTCGATCTAAGAATCAGCGAAAAATCCCGCGGCAGCCTAGTGACGCGCTCCAGACTGCACCGTCCATATAAATAGTCGCTCTTGGCAAGAGCACGCGCTTGTTCAAACACTTGAGTCGTGTTGTCCGAATCAAGGTTGCCGGGGCTGTAAAACAAAGTGGTGGTTAGGGATGTCGAACCCCATTTGTCTTTCGCCGAAGCATCGTAACCAAGAAGCCATTGGTAGATGTTCGTGTTCGTGTTAAAGACCTGCGTGCCGCCGAATTCGAGGTTGTTGTTCGTCCGCTTAAAATCAAAACCCACCAATAAGTCGTGAGTGATCTGACCTATCGGCCTAAGTGGCATCTTATAGCGCACGCTGAGTTGATAACTCTCGCCGCCGAGGTTAAAGGCGCCGTCCGCTGAACTAAGTGTGGTCTTGGTCTCACTGTAAACCCCGGACAAACTCAACCAATGGTGCCAAGGTAAAGGCAACTCATAAGTCAGCGCGTGCGCTCGGATCGACTCAAGATCGCCACTCGTGGTGAACTGATAGCTCAGTTGGTGATCGAGGCCGAAAGCATTTCCCCAATTGAAGCCCGCGAGCCAGCGGGCGGCGCCGGTCGCGGCCGTGCCCGTGTTCTCATAGCCGGAGTAAAGGCGCAGTGGGCGCCGGTCGTTCACTTGGAGCACCAAGTCCGTTGCTCCGACGGCTTGGCCGGGCGTGTAAAGGACACTGATCTGCCGGAAGGGATTGGTGTTAAGAAAAGTCAGGTCGGAGTCCACGCGGCTCGCGCTAATCCGGTCCCCCGGATGGGTGCGCACCTGTGAAGTAAGGAGCGAACTGGAGAACCAACGATTGCCCTCCGCCCGCACCGAGCCCAGCCGGCTTTCCACGATGACCAATTGTAACACTCCGCCCGTGATATCCTGCTCGGGGACGGCGACATCCACGACCGGATAATCGTGCTCCCGGTAGTAAGTAACTATCTCGCCAGTGATCGCATTGATCGCACGGAGGGAGAGCGGTTTGTCGAGATGCCTTCGCAGCAACTCCACAAGCTGACTAGGTTTGGGAGCACTCACTCCATCTAATCGAATACCTTCAAATACCGGCACTTCGTGACTGATTACTTCCTCGCCATGCGCCACGCATCGAAGGCCTCTTAATTTCGCCACCAAGACGGTGTCGTTACCTTCGATCGCATTAGTTGATGGCGGCGGGGTTTGAACATTGCCCAACGACACAGGTGGAAGCTTGGGTGCGACCTTTTCCAAGTCTTGCGCGCCGACGTGCCCGAACGGGCAGGCCGCTCCCGCGAGCACGGCGCAGAAACAAAGTAACCGGTTCAAAGGACTACGAACCGCATTGTGCGCGCTGCCGCAGCGCATGGTCGCACAAAACCAGGGCGGCCATGGCTTCCACCATCGGCACGGCGCGCGGAAGCACGCAGGGATCATGGCGTCCGCGCGCCAGTAGTTCCGTGTCTTCGCCCGTGGCCGTCACGGTTTTCTGCTTTTGCAAAATGGTCGCAGTGGGCTTGAAGGCCACGCGGAAAAAAATCGGTTCGCCGTTGGAGATGCCGCCTTGAATACCTCCCGAAAAGTTCCTCGTCGTGTGAACTTTTCCCTCCCGCATGGCAAAGGGGTCGTTGTGTTCGCTGCCTTTCATCCGCGCACCCGCAAAACCCGAGCCGATCTCGAAACCCTTGCTCGCCGGCAGACTGAGCACGGCCCTCGCAAGTTCGGCTTCCAGTTTGTCAAACACCGGCTCGCCCAATCCCGCGGGCACCCCGCGCACGACGCATTCAATGACTCCACCGATGGAGTCTCCGTCGCCGCGCACGGTTTTGATTAGTTCGATCATCGCCTCCGCAGCGGCGGCGTCGGGACAGCGCACGATGTTGCTCTCAACCTGCGCGACGGTGACGGTCTCGGGATTTACGTCCGCTTCGAGCGTGTGCATGGCCCGGACGTAGGCGACGATTTCGAGCGAGGGATAAAGCGTCGCCAGCACTTTTTTCGCAATCGCCGCCGCGGCGACCCGGCCAATTGTTTCCCGTGCGGATGCGCGTCCGCCACCCTTCCAGTCGCGGATGCCGAACTTTGCGTCATAGGTGTAGTCCGCGTGCGAAGGACGATATTTCGTCTGCATTTCGGTGTAAGCCTCGGAACGCTGATCCGTGTTCCGCACCAAAATGGCGATGGGCGTGCCGAGCGTTTTGCCGTCTATCACGCCGGACAGAATTTCGCAGCGATCGTCCTCTTTGCGCGGCGTGACGATCTCGCTCTGACCCGGACGCCGCCGGTCGAGGTCGCGCTGGATGTCGGCCTCGCAGAGCGCGAGCCGCGGCGGGACGCCATCGATGACCACGCCGACGCCGC
>JANXWU010000428.1 GCA_025350985.1 Spartobacteria bacterium
TCAAAAACCACACGCTGCCAACTGGAAGGGTCGGAGCAGCAGCGCGGCTGACGCTGTCGGGGATTTTTCCACCTCGAATCAACGCCAGCCGCCGTCCGCCTAGAACTTCAACTCCACCCCGCCATAAAGGCCAAGCGCCAACCCCGGGTAACCCAGCGTCGTTTGATAGCGCGCATCCGTGAGATTTTCGCCGCGCGCGAAAATCGAAAGGTGGTCGTTGATGTCGTAGCGCGAGTAAGCACGCACCGTGAAGTAATCGCTGAGCCGCACTTTAGTTGAGGGAAACGTCGCGAAGTCGGTGCCCACCCGATCGACGACATAGGAAACGCCCGCGCCGATCAGCAGCTTGCCGAAGAACTGATAACTCGTATCAAGACTCAAGACGTGGCGCGGTTGATAGTCCCGTCGCTCCGTGGTGAGCAAAGTCGTCACCGTTGATTCCGTCCATGTGTAGGCAACTCGCGATTTCCACAAGCCGAACAGCGTCGCCACCGCACTCAACTCGACACCATGGTTCTGCGCGGTGTCGCGATTGATGTAGTGACCGGTAAACGAACTGGTCTGCTCGAATGCGATTAGGTTCCGAAGATCGTTTTGAAAGTAAGTCGCGCCCAGCACGATCCGGCGGTCTAATAGGTATTGATCCACTCCCGCGTCCCAACCTTCCGATTTCTCCGGCTGCAAGCTTGGGTCGCCAAGCGCAAAAGGTGAAGTTGAGAAGGTCTGGAAAAAGTTCGGAGCCTTAAAGGCCGTGCCATAACTACCGCGGATCTTCGTCTGAGTCTGCGGCACCAGATACGCGCCAGTGAAGCGATAAGTCGTTGCATCGCCCCCTATCTCATAGCTGTCGAAACGAAGCCCGCCAGTTAGGAACAGATTCTTGACCGGCTCCCATTCATCCTGCACATACCCCGCCCAGTTGGAAACTTGTTGGTTGGTGAATGAGTTGTCGTGACCGGTGATCGAGTTGAACTCAAAACCGGCGGTGACATGATTGTTTCGCGTGATCTGCACGTTGTGCTGCCAGTCCACGGTATAATTGACCGCGTTACTAATATAAGTGGACGCGCTGAAATCGCCCGGAAAGTTTGGCGGATCGCGAAAGGCATAGCGCTCAAAGTAAGCTCCCACCGTAAGCTTTTGTGTCCACATCCGCGTCGTTTTCCAGTTCACGATCAGGCTAATCAGATTGCTCTCTTCGTCCACGTGCGCGTTCGGATCGTTGCTTCCAAAATCCTGCGGACGAATACTTCCCGGCTCCTGATAAGCGCCGACATGCCCGTGAGCGTTCAGTTGCACGCTGAGATTGTCAAAGACTTGATAGTCGAGCCGCAGCGAATACCTATCAATGCTTAGGTCATTGTTCCGCCGTTGGTTACTCGTATCGTCGCGCTCGTATGAAAACGAATAAGCAGCCTTACCCACCTCGCCCCCGCCGCGAATACCTTCGCGAAAGGAGTTGAAGCTTCCGGCTTCACCCCAAATGCTTACGTTTGGCTTGCCTTCACCGCGTTTGGTTTCCAGCGCGATGACACCGCCGATTCCTTCCGAGCCATAGAGCGTGCTCTGCGGCCCGCGCACGATTTCGATACTGCCAAGGCTATCCGTTCCCGCGAAATCGAGAAACGGCGTGGCACTCTGAAAGATGCCCGTGTTCAGTCGGATGCCATCGAGCCGGATCAACGTGTGGTCGGTTCGATTCCCGCGGATACTCACCGCTGTTAGCCCGCCGCGTCCTCCCGATTCACTCACAAAAACACCGGGCGTGGTATTAAGCGACTCCTTTAAGTCGATGCTTTGTCTCCGTCGGATTTCTTCATCGTCGATCCGTGAAAACGCGCTGCCCAGCTTGCTCTCCGCCTCCGCGTGTTTGGTGACTGTGATGACTTCGACATCCTGCCCGGACTGATCTTGAGCGGTGGATGAACTATCGGCCGGCGTGCTGGCAGGCTGGCCAGACAAAACACCGGCATGAACGAATGCGGCCAACGCCGCGATGAATGACTTTTTCATATACTGATCTCCTATGGGTTAGAGAGACCAGCAACGAGCGCATGAAAGCGCCGCGAGAACTTGGCCCCTCATTCTTCTTTCTTGCGAAGAAGGTTTGTCGCGCCGGCCCGTACACACGGCGGCACGAATGAGAGCGGGCTGGACAAGTGTTCTGGCTCCTGGCTTTCGGCGGATCGCTCCGCGCATCTTTCTCCCGCCTTCACCCTCGGAAAATCCGACGATTGGCATTGGGAAATCGTATCCAGTTACAGCAGCGCAACTGCTCCCGGTTTTCACGGGATTCCATGTTCAACTCGCTAACTAAACTCGCAAAGAACTAAGCGCGGAGGTTAACCACACCTGAAGGCAACGCAAGATATATATAAATCCATGCACTTTGACCTCGCGCCTACGTCTAAAAATGAGTTTGAGAGTGAATCAAACTAACCCATTTCCGTCGGAAATAGTCCAGCGCTTTAGCGCTGGGTCTCCTTGTCGTGGATGGAATAAGTCCCGTCAGGGACGAAAGAATCTGCCGTCCCTGCGGGACTGATTGCGCTTGCCTCCCTTTTCCCAGCGCTAAAGCGCTGGGCTATTTCCACGGGCTGCATTGAACAACCGGAGGACGGTCATTCGCGACTCGTTCCCAAACTTCAGTCTGGGAACGCATTGACCCGCGACTCTGTTTCACAATCGCACACCGCGCTCACCTTCGTCCATCTTTCACGTTCCCAAACGGAGTTTGAGAACGAGTCAAAAAGACGGTTAGTTTAGGCCACGTTTTTGGGGGTATGATTTATTAACTGCGTCATCCAAAGACTTCGGGAATGTGAGCAAGTCTTTCGAGGGCGGCGACGATGCAAGCTGATTGTCTCTCGACAGAACGCTCTTTCCAGTTTCTAGTTCAAGCTGCTTTCGCGCACCTCCAGCAATTGATCCTCCGGCTTTTGCTGCTTCTTTATTTTGTGCAAAGCCCTTCGCATCTTTGCTCTGAGCAATCTGCTTTGTTGAAGTCTCACCAAGCATCGTAAGAATTAACTCAATAGGAGTCATGTTATCCCGCAGATTATGATTCTTACTTAGTGACTTGTATTCCTTGTGTTCTTTGGTGGTTTTTCCAAAAGTTCCCCGTGAAATGTCATCGGTCAGTATCGCAAATTCCATTCCTTCTTGAATCCCGCGTGCCTTCCATTCATCCGTCAACTCCCTCCGACTAAAAATCGTGCGCAAGCGTGCCTCGATCCACTCCATCGGACGCCCTTGTAATTGATAATCACAGATCGCACGTTTGATTGCGATGGACGGATTTTGATGTTCTTGGATTCGCTCATATCCAGTGCGCGCCAGCCATTGCTTAAATGGCTCTGCTTTTGGAGATGAAATTGACTGGATGATCCTAAAAATGGTTTCGGTATTTGCCATTTCAGCAGGTCTTTTTTTGCCGTCCTTACCTACCAAAGGCAACATTTCGATTTTATCGAAAAAGTGATTATTGCCCTGACTGACAACTAGCTTCACCTTCAAATCAGACCAATATCGTGACGGACTTATAGTGTCTGTCATCGCTTCCACAATATCGACGATCGACCAAAACCATTCGTCATTATGGCAAACCTTTCTGATTTCCTTGCCAGAAAACTGGCAGATCTCTAACTCTCCCTCATTGATTAGTTCTAATTTTTTGGGTGGCATATATGGTGGGTGTATCGGCGTGGATTTATGATGGAGTTATTTACAACCTCGGCACCGTAATTCCCCTCTGTCCTTGATACTTGCCCTTCCTATCCGCATACGAGACTTCGCATAGCTCGTCGCTTTCCAGGAAGATTGCCTGCGCCAGACCTTCGTTGGCGTAGATTTTCGCAGGGAGCGGCGTGGTGTTGGAGATTTCCAGAGTCACATGGCCTTCCCACTCCTGCTCGAACGGGGTGACGTTCACGATGATGCCGCACCGGGCGTAGGTCGATTTGCCAAGGCAGATGACGAGGACGTTCCGCGGGATGCGAAAATACTCGACGCTACGCGCAAGCGCGAAGGAGTTCGGCGGCACGACGCACTCGTTAGTCTCCATGTAAACGAACGAGCGGTCGTCGAAGTTCTTCGGATCGACCATGCTGTTAAAGACATTGGTGAATACTTTGAACTCATTCGACACGCGCAGGTCATAGCCGTAGCTCGACACTCCGTAACTAATGATGCCGCTGCTCTTACCGTCGGCTTTTCTCACCTGCTGCTCGGCAAATGGCGCGATCATCCCGTGATCGAGGGACATTTTGCGGATCCACGTGTCGGACTTAAGGCTCATGTCTGGCTTTGCCTTATACTACCACTCAAGGGAGGAACCTTGCTGCGTTTCGGTGAGCTCGACCGTCTCTTCCTTTGGCTTTCCATCTTCCCAATCCAGATTGGAACCGTTCTGATAGTCGGTGACGCGCGCCTCGAAGAAGTTTTTCTCCTTTGACATATCAATCGTTTCGCTCATCCACGGGAACGGGTTCTTCGAGCCATACTTCGCGGTCAGGCCCACCCGCTCCAGACGGCGGTCGGCGATGAACTGCACATACTCGCGGAACGATCCTGCGTTGAGGCCCAGAATGCCACGCGGCAGACAGTCTTGGGCGTAGGCAATTTCCAACTCAACAGCCTTCTCGATCATGGCCAGGACACGCTTCTGGAATTCCGCAGTCCAGATTTCCGGATTCTCAGCTTTGATTCCGTTGATGAGGTCGAGGCCGAAATTGAGATGGGTGGTCTCATCTCGCATGATGTATTGGAATTGCTCGCCGATGCCGGTCATGCGGTTCTGCCGATGAAAGGACAGCAGCATGACAAAGCCGGAGTAGAAGAAGATACCTTCCATGATGACGTAGAAGCCGATCAGGTTAGTGAGAAACTCCTGCTTGCCCTCGAGGGTCGTCATGGTGAAATCCGGGCGCATGAGATCGCTGGTGAGCGTCATCTCGAAGGCATCCTTGTCATGGATCGAGTTGACCTCGTGATACATGTTAAAGATCTCGCGCTGGTCGAGCGACAGACTTTCCACGATGTATTGGAAGGTGTGGGTGTGGATGGCTTCCTCGAACGCCTGCCGGAGCAAATACTGGCGGCACTCGGCGTTGGTCACGTGCTTGAAGATGGCCAGCACGATGTTGTTGCCGACAAGGCTCTCCGCCGTGGAGAAGAAGCCAAGGTTGCGCATGATGACCTGGCGTTCGTCCTGGGTGAGCTTGTTGGATTTCCACAGTTCGATGTCACGTTGCATCGAGACTTCGTTCGGCATCCAATGATTGGCGCAGCCGTTGAGATAATGCTCCCATGCCCACTTATACTTAATGGGCATAAGTTGGTTCACGTCCACGGCGGCGCAGTTAATGAGGCGCTTGTCGTCGGCGTTGATCCGCTTGGAAAGATCAATGGGTTGAGGGCGTTCGGTGGAAGTATTGCAGCAGGACATGGTGTTGAGGAACGACTAGAGGTTGGAGTTGGGGTTACTGGCAGGCGTCGCACTCACCGCCATTGCGCGCGGCTTCAATGGAACAGACCTTCTTTTCCTCGGGCGTCGCTTCACTCCGGGTGGCGAGTTTGCCGGTGGCTGAGGTGTTTTTCATCCAGCGCGGTTGAAGGCCGAACTTATTGATGTCCATAGCCGCTTTCTCAATGGTGGTGGCGGCGGTGTTGCGGAGATAGTAAGTGGTTTTCAGCCCCTTCTCCCAAGCGGAAAGGTACATGTCGCTGAGCTTTTTCCCGCTGGGTCCCGCGACGTAAAGATTAAGCGACTGGCCCATATCGATCCACTTCTGACGACGGCTGGCGCATTCGATGAGCCACTTGGAGTCAATCTCAAAGGCGGTGCGATAGAGTTCTTTCAACTCAGCGGGCACCCGCTCGATCTCTTGGACGGAACCGTCGTAGTGCTTTAGATAGTCAACCATCTCCGCATCCCACAGGCCAAGGCGCTTGAGGTCTTCAACCATGTAGTTGTTGAGCGTCGTGAAGTCGCCGGAAAGGTTGGATTTGGCGAACAGATTCTTAAAGCTCGGCTCGATGGACTGGCTGACCCCGGTGATGTTGGAGATGGTGGCGGTGGGCGCGATAGCCATGGTGTTGCTGTTGCGCATGCCGTTTTTCTTCAGCGACTCACGCACCGGCGACCAATCCATCGCGGCGCTACGATCCTGATCGACGTGGCCGCCGCGCTCGTGGGTTAGCAGCGCCACCGTGTCAATGGGGAGCAAACCTTGCGACCACTTTGAACCTTCGTAGGTCTGATAAGCGCCCCTTTCGGCGGCTAGCTCAGTCGAGGAGAGGATCGCGTAGTAGCTGATGATCTCCATCGACTTGTCGGCGAACTCAATCGCGCTGTTGCTGGCGTAAGGAATGCGCAACTTATAAAGCGCATCCTGGAAGCCCATGATGCCGAGGCCGACCGGACGGTGCCGGAGGTTGGCTGTCTTCGCTTCCGGCGTGGGGTAGTAGTTAATGTCGATGACGTTATCCAGCATCCGCATCGCCGTGCGGACAGTCTGGGAGATAAGCGCTTCGTCAAAGAGGCCGTCTTCGTCGATGTGCTTGAC
>JANXWU010000444.1 GCA_025350985.1 Spartobacteria bacterium
TCCAGCTCTGGCCGCCGATCGTGAGCTCGTAGGGGTGGTCACGGTGATAGCGGCTGACCGACCGGATCCCGTGATCGGACAGGAACTCGGCCGGATCCAGCATCCGCCGCAGCAGCGCCTTCATCCGATGGCCGCGAACCAGGGCAAGCAGGCGACGCTCGCCCATGCCCGTCTCATCCCAGCTGGAGACCAGCGCGGCAAGGTCAGGCCGGTTTGCGAGGAACCAGCTCATGCGCGTGCGGAATTCGGGCAGTCGCTCCAGCAGGTCGGGCTCAATCGTCTCCACCGCCAGGAGCGGGATGAGGCCCACGAGGGATCGGAGTTGGAGTGGCAGCACCTCGCCCGTGTCGAAGTGCAGCACGTCGTAGAAGAATTCGTCGGTTTCGTTCCAGAGCGGGATGCCCATTCCGCCGAGATCGTTGAGCGCCGCAGCGATATAGAGGAAATGCTCGAAGAACTTCGTGGCCATGTCCTCGTAGACCGGTTCGTCGCGCGCCAGCTCCAGGGCAATTGCCAGCATGGACAGGCAGTACATGCCCATCCACGCGGTGCCATCTGCCTGGCCCAGGTGTCCTGCGACGGGCAGGGGTTTGGATCGGTCGAAGACGCCGATGTTGTCAAGCCCCAGGAACCCGCCCTGGAACACGTTGTGGCCGTCGGCGTCCTTGCGATTCACCCACCAGGTGAAGTTGAGCAGCAACTTCTGAAACGCGCTTTCGAGAAACGCCCGGTCGCGTTCGCCGCGCGACCCCGTCATTTTATAGACACGCCACGCCGCCCACGCATGCACCGGCGGATTCACATCGCCGAACGCAAACTCGTAAGCGGGAAGCTGGCCGTTCGGGTGCATGTACCATTCGCGCAAAAAAAGCGTGAGCTGAGCCTTGGCAAAATCGGGATCGACCTGCGCCATCGGGATCATGTGAAAGGCTAAATCCCACGCGGCAAACCACGGATACTCCCATTTGTCGGGCATCGAAATAATGTCGCCGCTGTGGACGTGCCGCCACCCGGCGTTCCTGCCGCAGAGCCGCTCGGCGGGCGGCGGGGCCTCAGCAGGATCGCCGCGCAGCCATTCGCGGATGACGTAGTGGTAAAACTGCTTGCTCCATAAAAGTCCGGCATAACCCTGCCGCGCCACGCGCTGCTCTTCGACTCCGAGAGTTTGCGGAATGATGCCCGCATAAAACTCGTCCGCCTCCGCGCGGCGCTGCGCGATGATTTCGTCGAACGCCTTGCCGAAAAATCCGTCGGGCGCCTCCTTCTCCGCCGCCAGCCGCAGGTTGATGACGTGGGTTTCTTCCGGCGCAAATGCGAGCACGTAATGCGGCGCAAACTTTGTCCCGACGCCCTCGGCGTTGACCGCCTCCGCGCGCCCGTCGATGACGCACTCGTGGAAAGCGTCCTTCACAAAGTGCGTGTCGTTTTTCCGCCCGAAAAGTCGCGCTGCGTTGGTGTCGTTCTCCGTGAAAAGCGTGGAGGGGAACTTCAACGCGGGGTCGCGCTCGTAGGCAAAAAGATACGCGCCCAAAGTGCCGTGCTCCGCGCGCACCAGCCCGTCGCGCAGGAGGCGCAGGCCGGGCTTGATGAGCGACGAGTCGTCATTCTCACCCCAGCTCCAAGTGTTGCGAAACCAGAGCGTCGGCAGCACATGCAGCGTCGCCGCGTCCGGGCCGCGATTGGAAATCGTCAGACGAATGAGCACGTCCTCGGACGACGCTTTCGCGTACTCGATTTCCACATCGAAGTAACGGCCTTCGTCGAAAACGCCGGTGTCGATCAGCTCAAACTCGCGTCCGTCCAACCCGCGCTCCCGATTCTCCTTCACCAGACGCGCGTAGGGAAACTCGGCCTGCGGGTATTTGTAGAGCGCCTTCGCGTAGGAATGGGTCGGCGTCGAGTCGAGATAGTAATAACACTCCTTCACGTCCTCGCCGTGATTGCCCTCGGGGTTCGTCAGACCGTAGAGCCGCTCTTTCAAAATCGCGTCGCGTCCGTTCCAAAGCGCCAGCGCAAAACAGAGTCGGCATTGACGGTCGGTGAAACCAAGCAGCCCATCCTCGCCCCAGCG
The DNA here is from genome assembly GCA_025350985.1 of Spartobacteria bacterium. GTDB lineage: Bacteria > Verrucomicrobiota > Verrucomicrobiia > Chthoniobacterales > Chthoniobacteraceae > JANXWU01. Next base: position 2,072 of record JANXWU010000444.1, read on the forward strand.
ATACGCGCGGCTGCGGGCGTGATCGTGCGGCAAATAATCCCAGCAATCTCCATCCGGCGAATAATCTTCGCGCACCGTCGCCCACTGGCGCTCGCTCAGGTAGGGCCCCCACCGTTTCCAGTTTTGCGTTTTTTGACGATCTTCGTTCAGGCGTCGTTGCTCGGCGGAAAGTGCGTCCGGTGTTTTCATGGAAGCAAAATCACGCGCGGCTGGCCAAGCTCGCCGGCCTTCCGCCCAAACTGCCGGGCTCTGGCTTGACTCCGAATTTCCACGCGATCAACCAGTCGAGCGAAAAGGTTCCGGGTCCAAACGCGAGTACGATCAGTACCGTCAATAAAAACAGAAACGGCGTGGCCGCGGTGAACTTGTCCGGGTCGTCGAAAATGTTCCGCACCGTGTCGAGTTCGGCGGTGAGATAAGCGACGATCATCGTGACGAGAAGCGGGATGCACGCGAGCCGCGACGCCAGCCCGGCGAGCAGCAGCAGTCCGCCGAAACATTCGGTCGCGCCAGCCATCCAGGCATTCAATCCCGGCAGCGGGATGTGCAGGCTGGTGAAGAAGCCGGTGGCTTGCGCGTGATCCTTCAGCTTGCCGAGGCCCGTCTGGAAAAACGACCAGCCCCAGTAGAGCCGCAGGGCCAGCAGCAATGGCGCTTGCAAATAAGATGCGCCGGTGACGAGCAGGGCATAGCCGGTGCGCACGAGTGCGATGAGTTGGGTTGCATTCATAAAGGACAATCTCTCGCGCGTGTCGCGCACGATACAGACGAATCGAACGGCGGCAGATTTTAGCGCCGGGCTTTTTGCGAAGCCGTTGCGACGGAAAAATTGCGGACCAGCGGTGGCGCGAACAAAACCAACGTAGTTCCCAACCCGGCGCTTCCCGTTCCCCCAGCCTCGGACTATACCGAATCCATCTTCCAAAATCATGAACCTCCGCCTCCTTTTGCTTGCCGGAACTTTGACCCTGTTTCTTGAAGCCGCCATCCATGCCGAAGTCAAAGTTGCCGTCGGATTCTCCGCGAGCGATTCGGGTTTCACTTTCCCATCCGTCCCCGCGCCCGCCAGCAATGACGCAGCCACGACTGCGCAGTTTTCCATCGTCGAGGGCACGCGCGATCCCAACGGCGGCGACCTTTCCGTGTTGCACGATGGAAAGGTGCCGTCGCGCGACGATGAGCCGGCGGCGAATTTTTTCTTCCGTGCCGGCACCGACGGCGGCCGCATTCAAATCGACTTGGGCCGCATCATCCCGGTGAAGCAGGTCGGGAGTTATTCCTGGCACGCGGGCGCGCGCGGACCGCAGGTGTACAAACTGTATGCCGCGGACGGAAAGGCGGATGGCTTTCAGCCCGCGCCAAAGAAGGGCATCGACCCCGCGGCCTGCGGCTGGCAGTTGATCGCGAAAGTGGACACGCGCCCGAAGGACGGCGACGGTGCCGGACAGCACGGCGTGGCCATCACCGATACAGAGGGGGTGATCGGGAAATTTCGCTGGCTGCTTTTCGAGATGGAACGCACCGAGGCTCGCGATGCTTTTGGCCACACCTTTTACAGCGAGATCGACGTGATCGACGCCAGCGGCCCGCCGCCAGCCAATGCGGTCGCACAGCCAATTCTGAAGTCCTTTGAAACCGAAGGCGGCCAGTTTCATTTTACGATCGACGCCACCGCCGCGCCCGATCTCGCGGACTGGGCGGAGAAAGAACTCAAGCCCATCGTGTTGCTTTGGTATCCGAAAATCGCCGCGCTCTTACCCAGCGAAGGTTACCGACCGCCCGCGAACATTACGTTCAAGTTCCGCAACGACATGGGCAAGACGCCGGCCTCCGCCGCCGGTGCGGGCGTCAATCTCAACGCGCCGTGGTTCCGGGGCGAACTGAAGCGCGAGGCGTGCGGCGCCGTGGTGCATGAGCTGGTGCATGTGGTGCAAAATTACTGGCGTCCCAAGTCGAAAGCCGCGCCGACGCCCGGCTGGATTATCGAGGGAATCGCCGACTATGTGCGGTGGTTTCTCTACGAGCCGCAGTCGAGGGGCGCGGAGATCACAAAGCGAAACCTCACCGCCGCGAACTACGATTCCAGTTACCGGATCACGGGGAATTTTCTGAACTGGGTCACGGAAAAGTATGACAAGGAATTGGTGCGCAAACTCAACGCGGCCGTGCGCGAAGGAAAATATGCGGAACAACTCTGGAAGGATTGGACCGGCAAAACACTCCGAGAATTGGGTGCCGAGTGGAAAACATTCCACGAGCAGCGTCTCCAAGCGTCCGAGCTGGGTGCCTGAAACAACGAGGCGCAGAAGTTTGGACGATGGCCCCCGGCGAGTCCCGGCAACCGATTTCCAATTCAGGGCCGGGTTCGGCCGGCCTTGGCTTTTTCAAGCGCGGCGGACATTTCGCTCGCCACTTCCGCGTGTTCAGCCGCGACATTTTTCGTTTCGCCGGGATCTTCGGTGAGGTCGTAAAGCTGGCCCTCAGTTGCGAGGCCGGTCTCGGTGTTCGTGTTTGCAAGGCGCTTCTGTCCTTTGCCCGGCGGGATGAATTTCCACGCTCCCTGCCGCAGCGCCGTCGTGCCGGAGTGCTCCACGAATTGCTGGCGGCCTGCATCCGAATCGCCCATGAGCGCGGGCAGTAGATTGAAGCTGTCGGGCGCATCGGCGGCGTCGAGCGTCTGGCCAGTGAGCGCGGCAAAAGTCGCGGTGAAATCGATCTGGCTCACGAGCGCTGCGGACACGCGCGGCTTCACGCGTCCCGGCCAGCGGACGATGAACGGGATGCGCGTCCCGCCCTCGAAAATGCTGTATTTTCCACCGCGATAAATGCCGGCGG
>JANXWU010000467.1 GCA_025350985.1 Spartobacteria bacterium
CACACCCAACCCCTACACCGACTCCGAACCGTTCCTGTCCCTACCCGAGGCCGCCGCCGCCTCGAAGATCCACGTCAAAACCCTATACCGCCGCATCCAGGACGCAGAGCTACCGTGCTATGGATCCCGCTGCAATTACAGGGTCAAATTGTCAGAGGTGCTACCTCCTAGAGACGTAACGGCTATTAGCAAGAGTAGGAGAGCGGCGCGCACCCCGGAAGCCGCGACTATAAGGAAGGCAGCACGCGCCCCGATCTCCCCGCAATCGGGACATCCTCCAGCATCAAATCGCAATGGCGATTCGTCCTAGAGCGTCCTAGAGCGTCCTAGGTGGGCGCAAAATAGGTCAAAAAGGGTGAAATGTGGCCGAACGGCGGAAATGTGGGGAATCTGTCAGTCAGGTCCGCCTAGCTGATTCGATATCTAATTTGGTGCCCAGAGTGGGACTTGAACCCACACTCCCGTTGCCGGAAAAAGGATTTTAAGTCCTTCGCGTCTGCCATTCCACCACCTGGGCGCTGTCCCATTGTAGCCTGATAACACCCTTCAACTTCCTATAACTGTCATTATGTCTACTTTTGCTTTCTTTGTTTTCATAGACTTACGTGATAATGGCAGTCTGTGATGGTGAAACCACTACATATAGTGTGGTACTAAGGCCCCATGGCCGTCTTGGCGGATGGCCGGGCGGATGGCCGGGCCAAGCGGCTGGCGGCGCAGTTGGCTGGCTTGGCGGTGCCGGACGGGTTGGCGGCCGAGGCTGAGCCTGGCCGAGCCGGCGGCGAAGGGGCCTCTTTTCCAGGGGTACCCACGACCAGAGGGGGGGGGCGGTTTCATTCACATAGGGTCCATTGATGCAGAGCGGGAGTTAAAATTCGGCAAAAAATTCCGGAAAAATTTCTACTAGTATAGGTGATTCCTGGAGCAGGGTAGGAGGGGCAGTGAAGATGATAATGAAAACTTATGACATCCTGTAAAGTATAAGCGATCTCATAGATGGTCATTTTCCGTGTAAAATGTTGAGTACTAAGTACTTGACATCACTTTACGATGAAAAACACGCCACTCTTCGGAAGGTTGTTGAAAACAAAGACTTTACTGCCTATTTACCTAAACCTAAATATAGGGTACAACTATATGGTAAGTGTAGAGTAAGTAGATGATGAGTATATATATCACACATCATACCCCCTAAGCGCTATACTCATCGTTTACTTACTCTACGTTCACCATATAGTTGGACCCCCATATTCTGGTTTCCGTAAACCTATAGTAAATCCTTTGTTTTCAGTTACCTTCCGAATAGTCTATTTTTTACGATTTTTACTTTCTGTTCTTCTGGCCTTCATTTCAGATTCCAGCACCGCTATGCGTTTTTTCACGGCGATTTTCACTGATAGCCGGTCGGCTTTCAGTGTCGCTTGCTTGGCTTTTCGGTTGGCGCGGGAGGTGCGGATGTATTCGGGGCTGGGAGAATTGGCTTTGGTCCTACGGATGGTCTGGGCTTCGATGAGTTTCCGGGCGATTCTCCAGGCCGGTTGCTCCTCCAGGGTGCCCTCTACTGCGTGATAAGCGGCCATGGCGGCTGTTATGGCTGCGGTTCTGGCCTCTGGAGTACGCGAAGCTATCAGAGCCTTCATGGCTGGGGCAATGCGCGCATGATTGGCTTGCCGCTTGGCTGCGTGTAGGGCATTGCGCCGGCTGTTGACTGTATGTATACCTATAGCTATTTCAGCGCGGCGGGCCGCGCAGGCGGCTTGCTCTGCGAGCTTCCGGGCGATCTTTTCGGGGGTCATTTTGCCACGTCCTGGATGGTGGCGTAGCTGGCGCGTAGGGTGGCTAGAGCGCGCTCGAACTCCGTGACGCGAACAATGCGGTGAAGTACAGCGTATTCTTCGTGCGTGAGTGCTGGCAATGGCACTAATAAAGGCAATAGATCATATTTACCTAACAGGTTTACCCATCGGTGCGCGTCTGGCAAGTCCATGATTTCGCCAGCGTAAACTGCGGTGTTGAAGTGTGGTATTCCGTAGATTTCAGAGAGATCCTTTGCTTCCCGTTTCCGGCACACCCTTATATGCCCATCGCAGGCGGTTATCGTGTAGCTAATGTGGTCGTTGCACCACGGGCACGGATATGGTTCCCTTGCGTCAATTCGTGGTTTGCGGGCGGAGAGGGCATCCTCTACCGACATATCCCAACTCCGCGCACTGCACTCCGGGCATTGTTTCGGCTTTTTTACCGTGCGCGTGATCCAGCGATAGCCGCACCGAACGCAAGTAAGCGTAGGCGTGCCGAGGGCGAGGTGGTTAAGGTCCGAGATATCCCGGCGTAATCGCTTAGGGGGGATCTCCCCGGCGGCGATTATGGCGGCTCGCTTGGCTATGCGGGCCGTCACCATCCGCTTCGCGGTTGCCGAACGCTCCTCGGGGGACATGCTTGCTGCCCGCTTCGCGCCCCCAATTTTACCGCCCAGCCTGCCTTGCGCTTGGAAGTACAAAAGCGCTTCAAGTGGTAGAGTTCCGTCTTTCATGTCACTATCGTAACCCGTGCTCGATTACGTTGCAATAAAATACTTCTTTTAACGTGACATGGGGTTATGATAAAGTGATCGTATAGGGAAGGAGGAGAAAAACATGGGAGATAGTCTGATGAAGAGACTTGGCGGGTACAAAGTTTCACCTGGGTTCAAGAATTACGACGAGCTGGGATTGGCGGTATTCGAAGCCATTGAAGGTAGCCGGAGGGTAGGGAATGGGTTACAGTCTTTCGTCGTGGACAATGAGACGCGGGAAGTGGTGTTGATATTCAAGGGAGGGAAAGTGGTGGAGGGACCACGATGCGAGCGTCAGCATCTGGGGGAGTCGTGTCCCGGTTGCAGGGAGGCGAGGATGAATGAAATGGTTACGATCAATGCAAGGTTTGGAATGGGGCGGATATTGATAACGCGTCGGGAGCAACTTCAGTTGAGCAATGACCACGGCAAGATCGGTATGCCGTTGCACGTTGGGGGATTGGCATGTCAGTGCCCGGATTGTGATCTGGTGAGGCTTGCCACGGGAAGGGAGATTATCAGCGAGCAGAACAAGCCTTGGCACAGTGAAGCGCTGGCCGCGGCGGCGACGAAATTCCGAACGTCGGGAATAAAGCCACTGGGCCTGTATCGGGACAATGAAAGGCCAACAGCCGCGGAGGTCGCGGCGAAAACTGGGACGATAGGTATAGGAGAGAATCAGGAACGAGATTATGACGGGGGGATTGGTCGGATTGAGGCTGCACATGCGGTGTGGTTGAAGGAGAAGAGGGCCGCTGAGATAGATTCCCTGAATCAAGGGAATAGCGGTACGGTGCACCATCGGGCCGAGGTGAAGCCGTTGCCGTTGCCGTTGCCGTTGTCGGAGCTTCGGTTCAAGGTGTTTCTGACGACGGAAGAGGCGGTGAGATACAGCGGTCTGCCGGAGGAGTTCCTAGTTGACCTTGCTGTGAAGAAGCACATCCGCAGGGGATCTTCAATGACGCCGCATTTGTATGTGCGGACGGAGCTGGAGAAGATCGATGTGACCGGGTGCTGGTTGGCGAATCCGAAAGTTGAGGGGCAGTAAGGCGGCGCAAGATAGAACGGAAGACAGTCAACGAAGCTCTCGCGAAGTGGAATTCATGCTAAACGTTAACAGGCGCCGCCTTGGCGGAAATAAAAAAAACTTGCGTTGAAATGATGTATGGGGGTACATTGGCATCGATATAGGTGTGCTTCGCAGCACCTTGCGGTGAGCGGCGGATTTCCCGGCCGGGCAGTGGCAATTAGGGATGCGAACAAGTATTGCAGATGTGCGCCCGCACTTTTGCTGGTGGGAATCGGTTAGGGCACCAACCTTGTACCCGGTTCCCACTTACGAACTTCCGTAGGAACAACCCAACAATTCATGGAAATTATAACAGCAGGTGAGACGGGATCGGTGTGCCTGCCGGTGTTCGTGAAGATGGGAGTTTCTGGGAAGCGGAAGCCTTCGAAGCCCGTTCGAAGGGGTGACGTTGAGCGGTTGACAGTGCGTGCGATCAGCCCTGGGGGAGTTCCTTTGGGGCGGGTAATGATGGCGCAGGCGCATTTTTATATTCGCGAAGGGCTGGCGAAAGGGATTGGAGGGCGCGGCAAACGGGAGTTCGTTACGTTGCAGATGGTGCATGCGCAGGTGGAATCCCGGGTACCGGGCGGGGATAGATACACGTACAACGAAGATCTTGGGGACCATCGCCATGTGATGACTCTGAAGCGGGCGGTACCGGGTGGAGGGTATAAGACGTGGCATCCGGATCTGACGTTCACGGATTTGCGGCTGGGGCGGATGAAGCCGGCGAAGGTCGCCGGAAGAGGGTTTCGGTAAATGTTCGGATTGCAGACTACGGTTAATGATCGGATGAAGAACAATGGCGGCCATATTGCGGGGCCGGATCACGCTTTGATGGGACAGAGCGTGGCGCCACTTGCGCCGGGAGGGGGTGATGTTGCGGCTGGGGAAGCGGCTGGGGCACCTAATTACCGGGAGTGCGACGATGCGGCTAAGTGTTGTAAGGTGTGCGAGCACAACGACGCCTCGGCTGGAATGTGTATGAAGTACAACTTCAAGAACAGCCCGATGATGACTTGCGATTCGTTTGAGTCTCCTGATGGGAAAGACGACGAGAGCCTAGAGGATAGCGGGATGAGCGGCGGCGGGGACACAGGTTACTAGGTATGAGCTAT
>JANXWU010000494.1 GCA_025350985.1 Spartobacteria bacterium
CGCCGACAGCAGCATGCCGGCGCACGAGATGGGGCTCGGCGAGGACCACAATGGCATTGTCGATCTGCCCGATGACGCGCCGGTCGGCGTGCCGTACGCGACCTGGGCCGGCCTCGACGACCCGGTGATCGACATTTCCGTCACCCCGAACCAATGAAATCAAAACCACTCGCCTTCGCCGCTGTGTGCGCAGCGATTTACTTTTCCGCCCTCCACGTCCGCGCCGGCGACTTCCCGATGTGGGGCCATGACGTTTCGCGCAACATGGTTTCGCCCGAGACCGGACTGCCCGAATCGTTCGATCCCGGCAAACTCAAAACCGGCACCGAAGACGTGGACATGTCCACGACGAAAAATGTGAAGTGGGTCGCGAAACTCGGCTCGCAGGCTTATGGCAATCCGACGGTCGCAAAAGGGAAAATTTTCCTCGGCACGAACAACGAAACGCCGCGCAGTCCCAAATACAAAGGGGACTACTCGATGCTGATGTGCTTTGACGAATCGACGGGCACGTTCCAATGGCAGCTCGCGATTCCGAAACTCGGCGCGGGCAAGGTGAGCGATTGGGAATATCTCGGCCTGTGCTCTTCGCCCGCGGTCGATGGTGACCGCGTTTTCATTTGCACCAATCGCAACGAAGTCGTCGCCACGACGCTGGAGGCGGCTGGAAAAGAAAACGCCGGTCCTTTCAAAGACGAGGCGAAATACAGCGCGGGTCCCGGCAAGCCGCCGATCCCCAGCGACTCGACCGACGGCGACATCGTGTGGAAATACGACATGCGCGAGGAACTCGGCGTGTTCCCGCACAACATCACGAGCAGCGCGCCGCTCATCGTGGGCAACAAAGTTTACGCCAACACTTCCAACGGCCAGGATTGGTCGCACCTCAACATCCCCTCGCCCCAGGCGCCGACGCTCGTCGTGCTCGACAAGGCGACGGGAAAATATCTCGGCGAGGAACACAGCGGCGTCAGCACGCGGCTCATGCACGGCAGTTGGTCGTCGCCGGCGTACGGCGAAGTGAACGGCAAGGGCATGATCTTTCACGGCGGCGGCGACGGGTTCATCTACGCGTTCGATCCCGAGCCGCAGAAGGGCGACGACGAAATCAAACCGCTCAAGGAAATCTGGCGCTTCGATCTCAATCCGCCGGAGCACAAAACCGACAAGAACGGCAAAGCCTTTAAATACCCCGACCCGAACGGCCCGTGCGAAATCATCGCGTCGCCGGTGTTTTGGAAAAATCGCATCTACGGCTGCGTCGGCCAGGATCCCGAGCACGGCGACGGCGTCGGCATTTTGAATTGCATCGACGCGACGAAGACCGGCGACATCACTAAGACCGGCAAACTCTGGAGCTACGACAAAATCGGCCGGGCCATTTCCACCGTGTCCATTTCGGCGGACGGCCTCTTGTTCATCGCCGAGTACGCGGGCAAAGTTCACTGCCTCGACGCCGAGACGGGCAAGGTGCATTGGGTGCATGACGCGCAGGCGCACATTTGGGGATCGACGCTGGTGGCCGATGGAAAAGTTTACATCGGCACCGAGGACGGCACGTTTTTCGTCTTCGCCGCGGACAAGGAAAAGAAACTCATCAGCCAAGCGAATTTCGGAGAGCCGATTTACGGGACGCCCATCGCCGCGAACGGCGTGCTCTACGTCCAGACGCCGACGCATCTTTACGCCATCGCGAAGTCCGCGAAGTGAGTGGGACTGTCCGCCAAACACGCGAAAGGACGCTTAATAAAAACGCGCGTCATTCCGACCGGAGCGCAACGAAGTGGAGGGATCTCAGTTGCTCGGGGAGCGCACGCGCCTCGCGTGCTGGCGAAGGCGCCCCCGCCTTCGCGCACTTTTTCGCATTGCCGCGCCGTCGGAAGATTGTTTCGGCGAGGCGCCGAAACCAGCACGCGAGGCGCGTGCGCTCCCCCGAGGCAAACGCCTTTCGTTTTAGCGTCCTTTCGCGTGTTTAGCGGACATCACTTTTCCCGATGAACCACAAACCCTCCGGCTTCACGCTCACGCAATGGCTGATCTGCGTCATCGCCAGCATCGGCTTTTTGTTCGACACGTACGAGTTGCTGATGACTCCCCTCGTCGGCGTGCCAGCGATTGCCGATCTTTTGAAACTGCCGCCCAATCATCCCGAGGTCACCGGATGGATGGGACGAATGCTTTGGATCACCGCGCTGTGCGGCGGAACTTTCGGGCTGCTCGGCGGATGGCTCATCGACCGTTTCGGGCGCAAGACGATCATGGCCGCGAGCATTTTTACCTACGCGCTCTCGCCGTTTGCGGCGGCGTTTAGCACGACGCTTGGCGCGTTTGTTTTTTTTCGTTGCACGACATTCATCGGCGTGTGCGTGGAGTTCGTCGCGGCGATCACCTGGCTCGCGGAAGTTTTTCCCGACAAGCGACGAAAGGAAATCGCGCTCGGCAGCACGCAGGCGTTCGCGTCGCTCGGCGGATTGTGCGTCACGGCGATCAGCGTCTGGATCAGCACCCATGCGAACTTGCTGCCGGCACTGCCGATACCTGAAGCTTTCAATCAACACGCCCCGTGGCGGTATCTGCTGATCACCGGTTTGCTGCCGGCAATTCCGATTGCGATTCTGCTCTGGTTCGTGCCGGAATCGCAGGTCTGGCGCGAGCGCCGCGCCGCCGGAAATCTCAAGCGCCCCAGTTTCGGCACGCTGTTTTCACCGGAACTTCGCCGCGTCACGCTCGTCACCGCCGCGCTCTCGGCCTGCGCGTACGCCGCCGCGTTTGGCGCGTTGCAAATCACGACCCGCAGCGTGGTGCCGGGGTTGCCGGAACTCGCCGACGCGCGCAAGGAATTGAAGCCGCTGCGCGCCGAAGCAGAGGGTTTGAACAAGCAAATCGACGCCGTGATGCCGGGCTTCCGCAAAGCCAGTGCCGACGTGCCCGGACTCGATGAACTCGCCGGGAAACGCGCCAAGGCACGCATCGCACAACGCGCCGCGAAAAAGGCCGACAACAAGGAACAACTCGCCGCGCTCGGAAAGCAATTCACCGGTTACGACGCGGAACTGAGCAAGCTCACCGCGCAAAATCCCGAGGCGAAAAAGGCGGTGATCGATCGCGAGAAATTGCTCAAGGCGCTCGGGGACAATCGCGAAAAACAGGAGCCGTTCGTGGCCGCGCTCAACGCCCGCGGCGACAAGGTGCAGCTCGGTCAGGAACTCGGTGGATTGGTCGGGCGAATCATCCTGGCGGTGCTGTTGCTTACCGCCATTCCGCGCGGGCAGATGCTCCGGCTTTTTCTCGTCCCCGGCATCATCGTTTTCGCGCTCACGTACCACCAGCTCTATCACGTCGGCGGATGGGAATTTGCCGCCGGGATTTTTCTGTGCGGGCTGTTCGTGGTCGCGCAATTCAGCTACTTCGGCGAATACCTGCCGAAAGTTTTCCCCATTCATTTGCGCGGCACCGGCGGCTCGTTCGCGACCAATGTCGGCGGGCGGATGATCGGCACTTCCGCCGCGTTTCTTTCCACCAACATCATTGCGCCGATGCTCAATCCGCACCCGACCTTCGATCACTACGCGATGGCGGCGGGCATCGTCGGCGTGAGCGTTTTCATCCTCGCGTTCGCGTTGAGTTTTCTGCTGCCCGAACCAAAGGACGCGGCGGAATAAGCCGCGCGATCCCGGTCCCGCGACGTTCGTCGGAAACGCCCGGCAATTTCTCCCTCTGCCGACGTCTGACGCCGAAAGCGTCCGCGCGCGCCCGAAAATATTTTTAAATATTTTCGAGCCGGTAAAGTCCTCCATGCGAGAGACAAGGATTTTTCTTTCCACGCGCGTTTTTGGCGCGTGGTTTGACGGATTTTGGATTCCGAACGAATGGGCGCGCGCGCTCGACTGGACAGCGCTTTGCTCTTCGCCCGCATGGCGCGAACGGGCGGGCGGGTGAGACCGGAGGAGGCTCTGCGGAGCTTTAGGATTAAGCACACACCAACCAACCAAATCATTTTTCCCAGGGGCTCGCGCCTTCTGCTCCGGCTTTTTTTGCCCACCACCTATGAAAACCATCCGCCGCCTCACCTTCACCCTGACCACGGCAGCGCTTGCGCTCATCGCCCTCATCCCGCCGCGGGCGCTGGGCGGCTCGGCGTCGCCGTTCCAGAACGGCAGCTTTGAAAGTAACGGCGGCGACGGGAGCTCGTCGGCGACGGGATGGACGTTTACCGCGCCGGATGGCGGCTTGGTGGTGGGAACCGGGCTGGGAGCGTCGGACGGTTCGTTCGCGTTGGCTTTCAATAATGGCGGGCTACCGGCCACCGGGGTGCTCTCGCAGACGTTTGCGACGGTGCCGGGGAAACTGTATCGGGTGAAGTTCGATTTTGGCGCGGTGTCCTCCGTGCCGACCACTCAATCCTCGCAACTCCAGGTGGAGGTGCGCGATGGCGCAGCGGCGGGCACCGGGACGGAGATGATCGACGCTGGCAGCGCCACGATGGACACGGTTTCCGACGCCTCGATCGTGAGCAACACGGACATCTTGCAGGTGAAAGATGAGACGGGATCGAACGGACAGGGCTCCGGGCCGGTGCCGAATAACGAGTTCAGCCTGGTCACTTTCACCTTCACCGCCCTCTCGGACACGAGCACCATCGTCTTTACCGACACGAGCAGCGGCAGTCCGGATAGTCAGGATGCGATGCTGGATAATGTGCGGGTGAAAGCGGTGAGTTCCGATTGGACGGAAACCGGCGATTTGAATACGGCGCGTTCCGTTCACACGGCAACGCTGCTGGCTGATGGCAGGGTGCTCGTGGCGGGAGGGGTTGGTGACACGGGCAACCTCGCCAGCGCGGAGCTTTACGATGCTGCCACCGGCAAGTGGACGGCCACTGGCGATCTCAATGCGGCGCGCAACTCTCACACGGCCACGCTGCTGGCCGATGGCAGGGTGCTCGTGGCGGGAGGATATAATGGCAATACCGGCAACCTCGCCAGCGCGGAGCTTTATACCCCTCCCACTTCCGTCGTCGCGCCCACCGTGACCACCGGGGCCGCCAGCGCCATCACCACCACCGGCGCGACGCTCAACGGCACGGTGAACCCGAACGGAGCGAACACGCTCGCGTTTTTCACCTACTCGACCGACTCCGTGCTCTCGACTTCGAGCAATGCGGTGGTGACCACGGGGACAACCATCACCAGCGGCACGGCTGCGGTGCCGGTGTCGGCGGACATCAGCGGTCTCGCGGCGCATACGACGTATTATTTCCAACTCTCCGGCTCGAACAGCGCGGGACTGACCAGCGGCACGACGCTCAGTTTCACCACGCTCAACACGGTGCCCGTGGCCTTGAGCGGCAGCGCCAGCGCCACCACCGGCGACGCCTCGCTGCTGACCCTACCCTTCACGACGCCGGATGCCGATGGCGACACGGTGACGGTGACGAGCACCACCACCGACTCGCATCTGTCGGTCACCGGGACTTCCGGGAAGACCTTGAACGTGACGGCGGCGAGCAACTTCGCAGGTGTTTCGACTTTACTTTACACGGTCAGCGACGGGCAGGGCGCGAGCACGACCGGCACGATTGCGGTGACGATCACCGACAACGACAAGCCGGTGTTCACCGGCGTCTCGGGCAATAAAACCGCGACGGCGACCGGCCCCAACGGCGCGTTGGTCAGCTACTCCGCCGCGACGGCGACCGACAATGTGACTTCCTCACCCGCCATTGGTTACTCCAAGGCGAGCGGCTCGCTCTTCCCCATCGGCGTGACGACCGTGACGGTGACGGCGACGGATGGAGCCGGCAACGCGCAGACGGCGAGCTTTACGGTGACGGTGAACCCGCAGGAAGTCTCCCTGCCGACGGCCACCGGGCGACCGGTGGATGACGCGGGCGTGGCCGGCAGCGGCGTGCCGGCGGGCGCGGTGTGGAAACACTTCGGCATCCCCGGACTGGATGACGGCTCGGCGGCGCTCAAGGACGGCGTGCCGTTTTTCCTGGGAACCTTCAGCGTCACCTCCGGTGGCACGCAGGCCACGCGGCAGGCGAGCACGAACTCCGGGCCGCGGCAGACAACCAGCTACACCGCCATCTTCGGCTTCGGCGGCGATCAAAAGCTCATCGCCAAGACCGGTGACCCCGCGCCGGGCATCACCAGCGGCAGCGGCTCGGCGATTTTCGCCGGATTCCGCGACCCGGTCGGCAACGGCGGCACGGCCTTCATCGCCCAGACCAAGGCCGAGCACAGCGGCCCGAACACGAACACCGACCAGGGCATTTGGAGCAACGCCTTCCCCTTCCCCGAGGACGACGGCAACCTGCACCTGCTGGCGCGCGAAGGTTTCCCCTCCCCGGCGGTGGGCGTCAATTACAAGACCTTCCTGAACCTGACGCTCAACAGCGGGCAGAACCTGTTCTGGACCTCGGTCCTCACCGGCCCGGCGACGAGGAACGTGGGCTTGTTCGGACAGTCGAGCTTGGCTGGCGGGCCGAAGCTGCTATTGCGCAAAGGCCAGACGGTCAGCGTCAGCGGCACG
>JANXWU010000533.1 GCA_025350985.1 Spartobacteria bacterium
CGATGCCGACGGTGTCCTTGCCGGGAATGGGCGCGAGAATGTTGATGCGCTCAGCCCTCGTGGCGCGGGCAAGGTCGCGTTCGAGGCTGGTGATTTTGTCCACGCGCACGCCTTTGGCCGGGTAAACTTCGTAGCGGGTGATCGTCGGTCCGCGCGTGATATCGCCCGGCGCGACGCTGATGCCAAACTGCCCGAGCGTGTCGATGAGCGTGGCTTGGATTTCCAGGAGCTCGTCCTGATTCGCCGCTGGTCGGGCCTCGGCGTCGTACGGGTCGAGCAGTTCAAGTTGCGGCATCGCGTAGTTGTCAAAAGTCGCCGCGGGCAGCACCGGTTTTTTCTTTTCCTTGGCCTTCGGTTTGAGGAGGGCGGTGTCGATGATTTGTGGTTGCGGACGACTGAGAGGCAGGTCGAGTTCGCCGGGGCTGGCGTCGGAGATGGGTTCAAAATCCAGTGGCGCAAGACCTTTTCGCCCGAGCTTTTTTTCGAGTTTGCGCGTCTTGCGCGCGATCTCCTTTTCCTCGATCTCCAAACGCTCGTGCTCGCTGGACGCGCGCGCTTTTCGGAACTCATGCAGTTTTTCCCAAACCGCCGCAGGCAGCGCGAGCAGACGTCGCACGACGAGAATCGGATGGATGCCCGTGAGCAAAATGAGGCTCGCGAGGTAAATCACGCCGACGATGATTTTCGAGCCGGGGCCGCCGAGCATCGGCTCGAGCACGCGCCCGCCGAGCCAGTAGCCGAAGAACCCGCCGGCGCCGCGCAGGTTCATGCGCTCTGAGGCGGCGAAGACCCACGGCTCGTAGTGCGCGAGGCAGGCGGCGGAGAGCAAAAAGGCGATGACCCACAGCGAGCGGACGCTGAGGTGCGTGGTCGGGGCGAGTAACTTTGCGCCGCCGTAACCGAGCAGCACGGCGGAGAAAAGATACGACGCCGCGCCGAGGAAAAAATAGACGCAGCCCGCGACGACCGCGCCGAGGGGGCCGATGAAATTTTGCGCAGGATTGTTCGGCGACGAGGTGGCGTTGAGCATCCGAAACCACGTCGGCACATCGCGGGGCGTGTACGAAATGAGCGCGAGAAAAAGCAGCGTGCCGAAGCCGAGCAAAATGAGCCCGAGCACTTCGTCCAAGGTTCGGTTTTCCTGTTCGCGCGGCATTGGGTGCTGATTGTAATCTCAAATCGCGAAATTCAAATCAATCCATCGTGCGGGTAATGGCTCAGTTGGAAAAAGCGCGGGTCATTCTGAGCGCAGTGAAGTTCGCCACCAGCGAACGGAACGAAGTCGAAGAATCTCACGCACTTCCCCGTGCCGCGCCCCGCAGAAAGGTGGTTCAAGAGATTCTTCGACTCCGCCAAGCCTTCGCTCAGAATGACAGGTCGCGTTGCTTGCCAGGTCCTTTGTGAGATCCCTCGACTTCGTTCCGTTTGCGCTCGGATCACACGCGTGGTGCGTCGTGATCGCGGCACTCGACCGGCCATTATTTTTCGCGGAAACGATTACCGTGTATGAAAACAACCTTGCTCGGCGGTGCGGTCGCATTTTCCCTCGCTGTGGCAGCGCTTGCGCAGTCGCCCGTCGATCCCTCCGTGCCGGCACGCGCGATCGACAAAATCCCGCTGATGGCCATCAAATCCGGCGAATCGATCGTGATGGTGGGCGGTGCGCTGATTCTGCTTTCGACCGCCGGTGATGTCAGCCGGGTGGAAGCGGAGATGATTTTACCAAACGGCACGCGCATCCTGCCCAACGGCAACGTCGTCGCCCGCGACGGTAAAAACTCCCGCCTCGTGAACGGTCAGATGATCATGCCCACGGGCGAGATCATGGCGGCTCCGAGCACGCTCTTCGGCAGCGACAAACCGAAGGCGCCGATGCCGCAGTGATCCCGGCGATTTTGGTTTTCCTCAAACATCCCACGCCCGGTCGCGTGAAGACCCGGCTGGCCGCGCAAGTGGGCGCGGAGCAGGCGGCGGCGATTTATAAAACTCTGGCGGAAACGGTGTGCGCCCGGTTGCCGTCCGACGCGCGGATTTTCATCGCCTTCGAACCGGCGGAAAAGGCGGCGGAGATCGAAGCCTGGATCTCTCCCGTCCTCAGTCGGCGGGCTGATTTCGGCGCTGTTGAAAAGGGCGATCGTCAGCCGGCGATTACCTTTTTCCCCCAGAGCCAGGGCGATCTCGGCGCGCGAATGGCGCTCGCGTTTGACGCTGTTTTCGCGACCGGCTGCGCCAAGGCGGCGGTCATCGGCAGCGACTGCATCGAGCTGGAAGCAGCCACTTTCGCATCGGCGTGGCGCGCGCTCGACGAGCACGATGGCGTCCTTGGCCCGGCGGCCGATGGCGGCTATTACCTGCTCGCGTTGCGCCGGCCGTGTGCGGGCCTTTTCGAAAACATCGCCTGGAGCAGCGACCGCACGTTGCGCGAGACGCTCGACCGCGCGCGGGAATTGGGCTTGTCAATTTTTTTGCTGCCCGTTCAAAACGACGTGGACACGGAACGCGACTGGCGACGGGCTCGCGCCCGATTAGGGTGAAAAAATGGATGCCCCAATCATCTTCGAGCCGCTCTTCATGGAACGGGTGTGGGGCGACCGGCGGCTGGAATCGCTCTACGGCAAGCGCCTGCCGACGGGCGCGACCATCGGCGAATCTTGGGAAATCGTTGATCGCCCCGAAGCGCAAAGCGTCGTCCACGACGGGCCGTTGCGCGGGCTGACTTTGCACGAATTATGGGCGCAGCGACGGGTGGAGATTTTCGGAGACAAACTCGCGGCGCATCCGGCGGAGCGGTTTCCCCTTTTGTGCAAACTGCTCGACTGCCGCGAACGCCTGTCCGTGCAAGTGCATCCGCCGTCGTCAATCGCAGCGTCGCTCGGCGGCGAGCCGAAGACGGAAATGTGGTTCATCGCCAACGCCGCGCCGGATGCGGAAGTGTTTGCCGGCTTGCGAGCCGGCGTCTCCCGCGAGGACTTCGAGCAGGCGCTCCTCGCCGGCCAGGTCGCCGAAAAAATCCATCGTCTCCCGACTCAGACCGGCGACGCCATTTTCATCCCGAGCGGACGCGTCCACGCCATCGGCGCCGGGAACGTGATCGTCGAAATCCAGCAAAACAGCGACACGACTTATCGCGTGTTTGACTGGAACCGTGCCGGGCTGGACGGCCAGCCGCGCGCGCTGCATCTGGCGGAGTCGATGCTGTCCATCGACTTCGACGACCACGAGCCGTCGCTCCTCGATCCGCAGGGGGAAACGCTGGCGGAGTGCGATTTTTTCAAGGTCGAAAAGTGGTTGCTGGAAAAGCCGCGCCCGGCCCGCGAGCCCGGCACGTTCGCGATTTTTGTGTGTGTCGCGGGGGCGGGGGCATGCGGCAGTGCAAACTTCAAGGCGGGTGATTTTTTCCTCGTCCCGGCGGCGGCGAAAAATCTGGAAATCCGTCCGGTCGGAGAAGGCGCGACGGTTTTACGCACGACCTTCTAAAATCAGCGTGGCACGAGTCGCGTGCCGGCCATTTCATCATGGACGCCCTGCTCGATGCCCCGCCGCGAGCGGTGGCGACGCGACGCGATTCACCGGGTATGAACTCGAACGAAGACGCGGAACAATTCCGCAAACTGCTGGCGCAATTTCACACCGCGATGCTCATCACCCACACCGGTGAAGGCCGGCTGCGCGCCCGTCCCATGGCCGTCGCACAGGTCGAGCCGACGTGCCGCATCTGGTTTCTCAGCGGACGCGAAACGGCGAAAAATCCACGAGATCGAGACGGATACCCGTGTGCAAATCGTCTGCCAGAATGACCGCAGTTGCTACCTCTCGCTTTCAGGAATGGCCACGCTCGTGACCGACCGCGCGAAGATCGCGGAACTCTGGCAGGAGCCCTACAAAGTGTGGTTTCCCAAGGGCAAGGACGACCCTGAAATCGTGCTCATCTCGGTGACGCCGGACCAGGGGGAGTATTGGGACAACGAGGGTTTTAGAAAAATCCACTACCTGATCGAAAGCGCGCGCGCGTATTTCTCCGGCGAAAAGCCGCACGTAGGGGAAGGCGGGCAACACGGCAGAGTGAAG
>JANXWU010000008.1 GCA_025350985.1 Spartobacteria bacterium
GGACGATGTAAAACGACTGCGCCGGCTCGCCGGAATGGAAAAGCACGTCGCCTTTTTCCAAATGGGTTTCTTGAACAAGCTCGGTCGCGCGCGAGCGCAGCAGCGTCATGTCTCGCGGGAAAAAAAGATCAAGCGTCCAGTCGATCATCACACGCAGTCGTCGCTCGAAACCGGGCAGCTTCATCAGATAAATCGTCCGCCACATCCACCACGCGAAAAATCCCGCAAAGTGAAAGCCAAAAACTTCCGCGACCGCCGCGCGGTGGCCAATCGCCGCCAATTCGCCCAGACCTCGGAAGGTGAAAGGCAGAAGGCTGAGGGTCGATGGCTGGAGAGTAGCGGCGAGATTTTTCCCGAGCAAAAGCCCCTGCCGATACGCGAACTGCGCCGTCGGTGGGCAAAATTTTCCCGCCACTTTTATGTCCGCCTCAGCGCTCGTATTTTCCGCTTTCCCTGCCATCGGCACCGCCGCGCAATCGCCCGCCGCCCACAGGTTGTCGTGCCCTTTCACACGCATGGTCGGCTCTGTCACCACGCGCCCTTTCACCGACTCGATGCCGTTTTTTTGACAAAGGTCCACCAACAGCGGATGCGGCGCGTTGCCGACGGTCGAGACGACCGTGTGGCTCTCGATCACCCGTCCGTCGCCGAGTTGCACCTTGCCTGCCGTCATCGCCGTGACCCGCGCGTTCAGGATGATCTCCAAGCCGCGCGCCCGCAGGTTTCTCTCGGCGTAATCGCCGAGCCGCTCGCTGATTTCCGGCAGCAAATGCGCGGCGCTGTGGATGAGGATGACGCGGAAGTCCGGCTTCGCGATGCGTGGATAAAAGCGGTTGATGGCTTGCAGCAAGTCGAGGATTTGCCCCGCCGTTTCGACGCCGGAAAATCCGCCGCCGACCACGACGAACGTCAGCAATTTTTTTCGAGTCTCGTGGTCGGCCTGCAAGTTCGCCTCCTCCAGCCGGTCGATGATGGTGCCCCGCAATTCCGTCGCGTCGCCGACCGTTTTCAACAGCAGCGCGTGCTCCGCCATTCCCGGCACGCGGCTCAAGTCCACGATGCCGCCCAGCGCCAGCACGAGATGTCCGAACTCGATGTCGGCATTCGCCGTGAACTTGCCGGCTTCGAGCGACAAACGCCGCCCCGGCAAGTCGATGGCGGTGATGTTCCCTCGCAGCACCGTCACGCCCTGGCACAGGAGCCGGATGGGATTGACGACGTGCCGGGGCTGCACGGACGAGCCGACGACCTCCGCGAGCATCGGCTGGAAAACCATGTGATTGCGGTCGGCAATTAACGCCACGCGCGTTTGTGCCTCGCGCCCGAGTTTCCGCGCGATTTGCTGTGCGCAATACACGCCCGCGAAGCCGCCGCCAGCGATCACCACCTCGAATTTGAGCTTCGTCCCAATCACGCGACCGAGCGTAGAAGCGGCGTGGAAAATGGCAAGCGGGCGCGACTACTCCAACCGCACGTACGCAGCCAAACCCTGCACGCCACCCTCTCGTCCGAAGCCGCTTTCCTTGTAGCCGCCAAACGGCGACGCCGGATCAAACTTGTTGTACGTGTTCGCCCACACCACGCCCGCGCGCAGCTTTTGCACGAGCTTGAAAATCTTCGAGCCCTTGTCCGTCCACACGCCCGCGCTCAGGCCGAACGGCGTGTTGTTCGCGCGCTCGACTGCCTCCTCGGGCGTGCGGAAAGTAAGCACGCTCAACACGGGTCCGAAGATTTCCTCCTGCGCCACGCGATGCGCCTGCGTCACGCCAGTCAGCAGCGTTGGCGGATACCAAAAGCCGCGCTCCGGCAGACGGCTTCGCGATTGCAAAAGCGCCGCGCCTTCAGCGACGCCGCACTGCACCAGTTCGCGGATTTTTTCGAGCTGCGGCTTCGAGTTGATCGCGCCGATGTCGGTGTTTTTGTCGAGCGGGTCGCCGACGCGCAACGTGGCCATGCGGTCGCGCAGTTTTTGTAAGACAGTTCTAAAAATGTTTTCCTGTACTAACAATCTTGATCCGGCACAGCAAACATGCCCCTGGTTAAAAAAGATGCCTCCGACTATTCCCTCGATCGCCTGATCGATCGGCGCGTCGTCACAGATGATGTTCGCCGCCTTGCCGCCGAGTTCGAGCGTGAGTCTTTTCCCGGAGCCGGCGAGCGACTGCGCGATGAGTTTGCCGACTTCGGTCGAGCCCGTGAACGCGATCTTGTCCACGTCGGGATGCTCGACGAGCGAGCGTCCCGTTTCGCCCGCGCCGGTGACGATGTTCACGACGCCGTCGGGCAATCCCGCCTCCTGAAAAATGCGCGCGAGATGCAGCGCCGTGATGCTCGTCGTCTCCGCGGGTTTCAACACGCAGGTATTCCCGCAAGCCAGCGCAGGCGCGAGTTTCCACGCCGCCATCAGCAGCGGAAAATTCCACGGGATGATCTGTCCGCACACGCCCAGCGGTTTCGCGCGCCGCCCCGGAAATGCGTAATCCAGTTTGTCCGCCCAACCCGCGAAATGGAAAAAATTCGCCGCCACCTGAGGCAGGTCGAAGTCGCGCGATTCCTTGATTGGCTTGCCGCCGTCCATCGTTTCGAGCACGGCGAGTTCGCGCGCTTTTTCCTGGATGATCCGCGCGATGCGAAACAAATACTTTCCGCGCTCGCGACCCGGCAACCGGCTCCAGTCCTTGAACGCGCGCCGGGCTGCCTTCACCGCTCGATCGACGTCCGCCGCGTCCGCCTGCGCCACTTCGGCGAGTTTCTTTTCGTTCGCGGGGTTGATCGAATCGAAAAACTTTCCCTGTTT
>JANXWU010000077.1 GCA_025350985.1 Spartobacteria bacterium
AAAACAACGAAAGCTTTTACGGGAAACGGACGGTCACCGATTTTTTACACCGATCCCGTTACGAGCTTTACGATCTGCAAAACGATCCCGACGAATCGGTGAACCTCGCCGGGAAGGCTGAACTGAAGCCGGTCTTCGACAAACTCGCGGCGAAGCTAAAAGCGTTTCAAGTCCGCACGCGCGACCCGTGGCTGGTGAAATACGAGCACGAGTGAACTCGCGCCAACGCGGGCTTATTCAAAACCCCTGCGCCACCGATTCGCACAATCCCACAAACGTCTCCTCGGCCAGACTCAGCCGCCGTCCGCGCCAGTGCAGAATGCCCCAGTGGCGTTTTAGTTTTCGCCGTCCCAACGGCAGCGCGGCCAGCGAGTGCCCGGCGATTTCTTTTTTCAAAACCCACGGCGCGAGAATGCTCACGCCCAACCCCACTTTCACCAGTTCCTTGATCGCCTCGATGTTTCCCAACTCGATCGACGTTTGCAGCACGATGTCGTCGCGGCGGAAGTAATCCTCGATCAACTCGAACATGTAACTGGTCTTGGTATAGAGGATGTAATTCTGGCGCGCGATCTGGCTCGGATCGACGCGGCCCGTCACCGCCCACGGATGCTGCGGACTGACGACAAATTCCAACTCATTGGTGAACAACGGGCGAAACTCGAATTGATCCTGCCGCTTCGGCTCCATCGCGAGCGCGAGGTCGATGTGGTGCGTGTTGAGCGCCGCGATGGCATCGGGCGTGTCGCCCGGCACGATCTGAATCGCGCATTGCGGGAAGCTTTCCTTAAACTCGCGCAGCACGTTCGGCAGGATGTATTGGCACGCCGTCGGGCTCGCCCCGACCCGCAAGCGCCCTCGTCCCCATTTGCCGAGATTGGTCAGGCGTTCCCGCGCATGTTCCATCTCGGTGAGAATTTTTTCCACATGCACTAGGAGCTGTTCGCCCGCCTGGGTGAGGACAGCTTTTTTGCCAACCCTGTCTAAAAGGCGACAGCCCACTTCGCCTTCCAGGGCTTTGATCGCGTGGCTGATGGCCGATTGGGTGAGGTGAAGGTGCCGCGCCGTCTCGGTGAAGCTACCCGTGCGGGCAAGAATCGAGAAGGCGCGGAGCTGCCTGCTGTCCAGCGGAGAAGTCACGTATGAATGGTATTCATTCGGCTGATTAAAACAAACAAAGCGTTTTCTCGCGGGTGGCCGGCGGCGTGGCACGCGGAGAGCTAATTGCGCGACGCGTCCGCTAAAACCGGGCGTGATGACTGCGAAACGACAACAGAAAAAAACGGTGCGACTGGGCTTCGTCCCGCTTTGCGACTGCGCGCCGATCGTGATGGCGCATGAGCTGGGCTTGTTTCAAAAGCATGGCGTTACGGTCGAACTCAAGCGCGAGGTCGGCTGGGCGACGATCCGCGACAAGATGGTTTATGGGGAACTGGAAGCAGCTCACGCCACGGCTGCGATGGTGTTCGCGGCGACCTTGGGCTTGGGTTCCGTGCCGAGCGTTTGCGTGACGGGTCTGGTCCTGAATCTCCACGGCAACGCGATCACCTTGTCGCATCGCCTGTGGGATGCCGGGGTGCGCGATGGTGGCACGCTGCGCGAGCATATCCGCTCCACGCGTGGCGAGCCGCGGCTTACCTTCGGGGTTGTTTTCCCCTTTTCCTCGCACAACTTTTTGCTGCGAAAATGGCTGCGCTCGCACGGCATCGATCCCGATCGTGACGTGCAGCTCGCCGTGGTGCCGCCGCCCCAAATGGCCGCGAGCATGAAGTCCGGGAACCTCGATGGATACTGCGTCGGCGAGCCGTGGAACTCTGTTTCAGTCATGCACCGCACGGGCTGGGTGGCGGCCACGAGCGCGGAAATTTCGCCGCTGCATCCGGAGAAGGTGTTGATGGTCTCGCGCGAGTTTTCCGACGAACGCGAAGCCGAACATCTCGCGCTCATCGCGGCCTTGATCGAATCGTGCGGGTTCTGCGACCAGCCGGAAAATCGCGAGCGCATGATGGAGACGCTGGCGCAGCCGCAATACATCAATGCCCCCATTCAGGCACTGCGCATGAGCATGCTGGGCACTTTCGATTTCGGCAAAGGCCGCGTCGAGAAGATGCCAGAGTTCAATATCTTTGCCGGTCACAACGCGAATGAGCCGTCCATCGACAAGGCGAAATGGGTCCTCGGGCACATGCTGGAATGCGGAGTCCTGCCCGACCAGACGCTCATCGGCCCGAACACGGCGACTGAAGCCTTCCGCTCAGACATTTTCCGAAAAGCCGGCCGACTCGTCCAACCATGAATGCCACTCGTTCTGCATCTTCCACGCTCAGTCGCCCCTCGAACTTTGGCGCAACACGAAAGTCCGCGTTAATGGGGACGCACCATGTCGATAAAGCGCTTTTCTTCACCGCACCCCGGTAACTAACGGTCCCGCCACCGCAGCCACTTTTTGACTGGGATGCTCCCCGGTCGAAACCACAAACCAACCAAGCAAAGCCGGACGAGCATGTCCGCCTGACAGGAGAAAAAATGAAGGTGAAAACAGTCAAACAAATCGGAGGATTGCTGGCCGCAGGCGTCCTATTTTCAAGCAGCCTCGTGGCATTCGGAGGCGACGCGGGAGCGCCGCCGAAAGCAGCGAAAACACTGATCGAGCCGCCCGGCAACCCGCTTTCCTTCTTTGACGGCAAACTGGTGTTCGACGTGCAGGAGCGCCTGCGGTTCGAAATTCGCGACAACAACTTCGACTTCAACAAGGCGGTCAACGCCCCCACGGACGACGCCTGGCTGCTGCATCGATTCCGAATCGGCATGGCAATCAAGCCGGTCGATTGGTTGAAAATCTACGGGCAGGGACAGGACTCGCGCGAGATCGATTCCGATCGCGTGAACGTCCCGGGTCTTGCCGGTGCGGAAGGCGATGACGCCTTTGATTTCCGCCAGGGATACGTCGAGCTGGCGAATTACCAGGTGTTTCCGCTCGGCCTGAAGGTGGGCCGCCAGGAGTTGAGTTACGGCGACGAGCGGCTCGTCGGGTCCTTCGACTGGAACAACTTCGGACGCGTGTTTGATGCGGTGAAAATTCGCCTCGAACAGCCAAGGTTTTGGGTTGAGGCATTTGGGAGCCGCGTCGTGCTGACGGAGCGCGACAAAGTCAATCCCGACGACTCGCACGACTGGTTCTCCGGCGTCTATTTTTCGACGACTTACATTCCAATTCAGACGACGGACTTCTACGTTTTCTACCGCGACAAAGGGGACAACAATCCGGACCTCCAGCCCGTGAATGCATGGTCGAAGGTTGGCGTTGGAAACGGGCCGGCGGCGCGCTTCGCGGCCATCGGCACCCGCATCAAATCGACGCCCGGCAAGCTCGCTGGGTTCGACTACGAGGGCGAGTTCGTCTATGAAACCGGCGACGTGTGGGCGACCAACCGCGCCTCGAAGCAATCGTCTCTGAGCGCGTTCGCGGCGCACGTCGGTGGTGGCTACACACTGGAGAGCAACTCGACCAAACCGCGCTTCGGTCTCGAGTACAACTACGCGCGCGGCGACCACAATCCTCGCGATGGCACGTCACAGTCGTTCCAAAATCTCTTCCCGACCAATCACAAAGTCCTTGGTCAGATGGATCTCTTTGCGTGGAGAAATATCCACGACGGACGTGTGCAGTTTAAACTCAGCCCGTGCAAAAAGATGACGTTTCAAATTGATTACCACGCGTTGTTTTTGGCCGACACGAGCGACTTCTGGTATCGTGCAAACGGCATCACGCCCGTGCGCCAAAAAACGCCCGCGGGCAAGGACGTGCGGACGATCGGCGCGAGCAGTTTTGCGGGCCACGAGCTCGACGTGAAAGTCGGCTATCAAGTCTGTAAAAACCTGAAGCTTGAAGGTGGCTACAGCCATTTCTTCGCCGGCACTTATTTGAAGGACACCGGCGCGCACGGCGATGCCGACTTTGGTTACGTGCAGGCGTTGCTTCAGTTTTAACCGGAACAATCCGACTCGGAACGGAGGGCACGCGCAACTCGCGCGTGCCCTCTTTTTTTGTGCGGGCTGCAAAAATATCCACAGTGAGATGCGTGCGAAGTCGTGTTTCCGAGCTTCTTTCCGCGGACATTCGAACGATTTCCGGGCGCTGGTTTTGACCCTGTCGTAACCGCTGAGGATCCCCGTCACACGGGCAGTGGCCGGGCGTATGAGCCGTTTTCATGGTTGAAATGAAAACAATAAGCGACGTGCTCGCAGGCGGTGGCACGGCGGTGGCTAATTGCGCGGCGAAGCAGATTCACCCACTAATTTATGAACATCGCCAAACTGAAAAATTCCGGCCACTGGCCCACTCTCGTCACCGCCTTTCTTTACTTCGATGTGAGTTTCATGGTTTGGACGATCCTCGGTCCGCTGGGTGCCCAGATTGGGGAATCGCTCGGCCTTTCGCCGCAGCAAAAGGGACTCATGGTCGCCGTCCCGATTCTTGCGGGCGCGCTGTTGCGAATCGTGCTCGGCGTCACGGTCGATCGCATCGGTGCGAAGAACACGGGCGTCCTCGCGCAGATCGTGGTAATCGGCGGACTGGCCTTCGCGTGGCTCGCGGGTCTGGAAAGTTACCAAGCAATCTTATTCATGGGCATCGTTCTCGGTTTCGCTGGGGCGAGCTTCGCGGTGGCACTGCCACAAGCCGGCCGCTGGTACCCGCCGAACATGCAGGGCTTGGTCATGGGTCTCGCCGGCGCGGGCAATGTCGGAACGGTGCTCGACGCGTTGTTCGCGCCACGGCTGGCGGCGGCGTTCGGGTGGCGGAATGTTTTCGGCCTCGCGATGATTCCCGCCGTGCTCGTGCTCGTCGTTTACGCCATTTTTTCCAAAGAGGCGAACGTCGAGATTAAGCGAAAACGCTTTGTCGATTACGTCAACATCCTGAAGGACAAGGACGCGCACTGGTTCTGTTTTTACTACACGATCAGTTTCGGCGGCTTCGTCGGGCTGGCCAGTTCCTACGTGCTTTATTTTAAAAGTGAGTTCGCGCTGACTGCGGTTCATGCCGGTGATTTCGCCGCGATTTGCACCTGCGCAGGCGCGCTGTTGCGGCCCGCCGGTGGCGCGCTGGCCGACCGCGTCGGTGGCATCCGCGCGCTCTACCGATTCTACGTCATCGCCGGGCTCGCACTGATCGCCGCGGCGCTCGGCCACCATCTTTACTTCAACACCGCGATGCTTTTCATCGCGTCCGGCGCGCTGGGCATGGCGAACGGCTCGGTGTTCCAACTCCTCCCGCAGCGCTTTGGCAAAGACCTCGGCGTGATGACCGGCCTCGTCGGCGCTGGCGGCGGCATCGGTGGCTTCTACCTCGCGAGTTCGCTCGGCTACTCGAAAGGCCTCACCGGAAATTACCTCGCGGGCTTCATGATTTTCGCGCTCCTTTGCTTCGTCGCCACGATCGGACTCGGCCTCGTGAAGACACGCTGGCGCACGACGTGGGGCGCGCTCGCCAACGCCCGCATCTGAAAATGTTTTCCGCCAAGCTTCAACGCAAAAACGCGGAAGACGCGGAAAGACCGCAGAGATATTTTGTGTGAAAATCTCAGGCGAACCGAGTTTCCAAAATGTCTCCGCGCACCTCTGCAACCTCCCCGTCTCTGCGTTTAAAAATAGGATGAAAGTCCACACGACGAGTTTCGGCTTTCCGCGTTCCGATAAAGCGGAATCACAGGATTCGTTCGACTCGAAAGCGTGGGGCGAGACGGTGATCGCGGTCGTGGCGGACGGTGTCGGCTCCGCGCGCGACGGAGGAGAAGCTTCCGCGCGCATCGTAAAAACTCTCGTCGCCAATTATGCCGCCCGACCGAAAAGCTGGTCGCCTGAAAAGGCGCTCACTGAGTTCGCGAAGCTCATTAACCGCACGCTTTACCAAGAATCGATCTCGCGCCATGGCACGCCGGAAATGGTCTCGACCCTCGCGGCGGCGGTGATCGAGGGCGACAAACTTTTCGGCGTGAACGTCGGCGACTCGCGTGTCTATGTCGTGCGCAACGGCTCCATCACGCAACTCTCAACCGATCACGTCGCGGACGACGGCGCGTTTAAGCATGTCTTGAACAAAGCCATCGGTCTCGCTTCCGATGTCGAGCCGCAGTGCTTTGAGTTCGACCTCGCGGACGGCGACGTGGCGCTGCTCTGCACCGACGGCGTCTCAAACCTCCTCACCGAGGACGAGCTGCACAAAAAACTCAGCCGCCGCTCCAGTGCGCGGACCATCG
>JANXWU010000075.1 GCA_025350985.1 Spartobacteria bacterium
ATTCGCCTCCGCCGAAGAACGGAAGAAAGCAGGGGGCTTCGTGGGGCTGGGCGGCGCGTACGCCGAACATTCCGATCCCGACGTGGCGCGGATGGCCAAAATTATCCGCAACACCATGACGCGCCTGCATGCGGAAATTTCGCGCTCGATTTCCTTCTACCGCACCCAGCAGCAGGGCGCGCAGCCGGTGCGCGTATTCCTGGCCGGCGGCGCGTCGAGCCTGCCGTACATGCGCGAGTTTTTTCACGAGAAACTGCAGATGCCCGTCGAGTATTTCAACCCGCTGCGCAACGTCGCCATCGGGCCGGATTTGGACGGGCAGGAAGTGGGCAAGCACGCGCATTTGCTCGGCGAAATGGTCGGGCTGGCGCTCCGGTCGGTCACCGATTGTCCGATGGAGTTGAACCTGCTGCCGCGCAGCGTCGTGCGGGCGCGGGAACTGGCCCGGCAGCGGCCTTATTTTCTGCTGGCTGGCGCGTGCGTGTGGCTTTGCCTCGGCCTGCTTTGGTTCTTTTTCACGCAGGCGGAAAAGGTGAAGGCCGATGAGCTGGCGAAGTTCCAGCCAAAGGTCACCGCGCTGAAAAATTACGAGGGTAAATTTGCGGCCGTGCGAAAGGAAATCGCGGAGTTGAAGCAGACCGCCGCGCCTTTGGTGCAGGCCGCTGACGACCGGCAGTTCTGGGTGAAAATTGTCGATGACGTGAACGCGCGGCTGCCGAAGGAATTCATTTGGGTGACGCTGCTCGACCCCGGATTCAGCAACGCCGACGGTTCTTTTTCCTCCGCGGTCTCCGAAGTCGGCGCGCCGGCCTCGGTGACCACCACCGAGTCCGCTCCGGTGCGAGGCGGCGAAGCGTCGCGCGTGCTCGGTGTGCGCATTCGCGGGCTGTATTTGGTCAACCCCAAAGGGCTCGCCGTGGTCGATGAATTTTTCCAGGAACTGAGCAAGTCGCCCTACCTCGCTAACGTGAAACTGGCCACGCGCGCGCAGCCGACGGAGACGGCGTGGGCCTTCGACTACGACATTCGCGCCGAGCTGAAAAAGCCGATCGTGCTGCCATGAACTGGATCAAAGAAAACAAGTTTCTGGCTGGCTTTCTTGGCGTGCTGTTGCTGGGCGTGCTCGGCGGCGGGTGGCTGACTTGGTCGGCCTACGGAAAGTACGATGAGACGTCGCAAACTTTTGAAAAGGAGGCGCGCGAGTATAATCGGCTGCGCACGCTCAAGCCTTACCCCGACCAAAAAAATCTGGCTGAACTGAAGAACGCGAAAGACGGTTTCGCCGCCTCGATCATGAGCCTGCAAAAAACGCTGGCGGCGCTCGTGCTGCCGAATGAGGAACTGAAAACGCAGGAGTTTCAGGATCGTTTGAACAAGACCGTCCTAGCCGTCCGCACTCGCGCGGCCAAAGTTGCTCCCTCCACCCCCGCGCCTGCGGCTCTGGGCGCGGTTGCGGTCGCTCCGCTGAAGCTGCTGCCCGACCGGTTTTATCTCGACTTCGACCGTTACCAAAATGAACTGCCGCGCACGGAGATGGCCGCGACCGCATTGAATCGGCAGTTGAAGGCGCTGGAGTTTGTGGCGAACGAATTGATTGACGCGAAGATCGACGCATTGACGCTGTTCAAACGCGGCGCATTGCCCGAGGAATCAGGCTCACCGGCGCCCCCACCGCCACGCGCCTCCGGCGGCAAAGGCAGGGGCAGCGCGCCTGGCCCCGCCGCGCCGCTGGTTGTGAAGCACACGCTGGAAATTGGCTTCGTATCCGATCCGACGGCGTTTCGCCGGGTGCTGAACACATTGAGCAGCACGAAGAAACAGTTTTTCATCGTGCGGTCGTTACAGGTGCGAAATTTGGAAACCAAGGGACCATCGCGTGGTGGCTTGGAAGACGCTCCGCCCGCTCCAGAACCGCCCCCCGGTGCTCCTCCTGCCGACCCCGTCCCGCCCACGCCGACCCAGAGTTCCACCCCGGAAATCCTCCTGGCGCAGGCCGCGCCCGCCCGACCTGTCCCACCTGCAGGCGTTGTGAAAGGCACCGTCCCTGCCGCCCCGGCGGCGGCACCGGGCGCCCTTCCCGCGGCGGCACCCGAGGCTCAGCCGCCCCTCGCTCCGCCGAAATACATTGTCGGCGAGGAGAAAATCGTCGTCATCATCAAATTGGAAATCGTCGATTTTCCCGTCGTGCAAATCAAATAACGCGCATGGACTGGATCAAGGCCCACTACGAAAAATGTCTGCTCGCGCTCACCGCGCTGCTGCTGTTCGCGCTTTCCGGGGTGCTTATTTTTAAGACGCGCACCTTCAACGAGGTCTTCGCTCCCGTGACTAGTGAGCCGGCGCACAATAACAAAGTGGAAAAGGTCGATGAGGCGGAACTCGTGCGGGTGCAGGAGGAGATTCAAACTCCCGCGAAATGGAAAATTGAAGACAACGGGACGCCGCGCGGCCCGCTGTTCGTGACGTATCGGTACATCATCAAAGACGAGAAGCCCTACAATCCACTCGACCCCAAATCGCCGCCCTTCCATTACATCGCGGTCAATGGGCAAAACATGCCGATTCCCAACCGCTGGTTCACGGAGAACAAGCTCGATTTGCTCAATCAAAACATCCTGCTGGAGGATCCTGACGGCGATGGATTCACCACGGGCGAGGAATGGATCGGCCTCGACCCCGCGCATCCCGGCGCGCAATCGACCGACCCGAACGACAAGGCCTCGCATCCACCGTACACGGTGAAGCTGCGGCTCAAGGATTGGATTCACGTGACGTTCCCGTACATTTTCAAATCGTACGAAGGCGACCCGAAGAAACCGGCGACGCTGGAACTGCAACTCAGCCCAGTGTCGCGGCGCGGCTCGTCGCCTTTTGTAAAAATCGGCGATCCCATTCCGGGCACGAACTTCAAGGTGGTGTCGTTCGAGCCCAAAAAATTCACGGACGCCAACGACTTGGAAAAGGATATTTCGGAACTCAAGATCGTGGACACGGCCGGCAAGGAGATCGTTTTGATTTTCAACAAGCCCGCGGAATCGCCCAATTCCTTCGCCGTCTTTCAGTATCTGATCGATGGCACCGTGTTCCGAGTGCAGATTGGCCAGAGTTTTTCCTTGCAGCCAGAGGCGGATAAAAAATACAAACTGCTGGACATCAAACAAACCGAAGCCGTCATCCAGGACGAGAAAGCCAACAAGCCCATTACCGTGCCGCATTTGTAACGAGGCACGCGCCAAAGCAACCGCGGATTTTTCCCAACCAGCCCACGTATGAACACACCCCAGATGACTGTCCTTTGCACGCTGACTGCGGCGTGCCTGTTGAATTCCGCCTTCGCGGAAACCCGGCGCGTCCAAGTCGCTTCTGTCTCCGCCGAAAGCGCGGCTGAGCGTGAAGACGCCCGCCGTCAGCAGATGGTCACCCGCGCCAAAGGCGTGATCAAGGACGGCGACAAGGCGATGAAGGAAAAAGACTACGAACAGGCGGTGAACCTGTATCAGACCGCCGCCGATTCGTTGCAGGATTCGCCGCGGACGCACGGGCTGCACGAGGATGCAGTGGACAAATTTTGCGACGCTAGCGTGAAGCTTGCCTTGCAGCGGATCGACGAAGGCCGCTGGGCCGACGCCAAGCGCCGCCTCGAAACCGTGCTCGACGAAAAATACACCGGCAAACAGGGCGACCCGTTTCGCAACCGCATCGGGCAACCGGCTCACAGCGCGCGCGTGCTCCTCGCGAAGCTGGAAGACCCGCAATACTACAACCAGACGATCACGCCGAAATTCCGCGAGAGAATCGACAATGTGAAGCAGTTGATGCTCGATGCGCAGGGCTTTTACGACACCGGCCGCTACGACCTCGCCTTTAAGCGGTGCGAGGAAATTCTCGGTAACGACCCTTACAACATTGCCGCCCGCAAGATGCAGGAAAAAATTAACCTGCAGCGCGATAACTCGGCCATCTCGGGCTATAACGAAGGCCGCTCGCGCGCTCTGTGGATGGTGCAGAAAGGTTGGGAGTACCAGCCGCGTCGCTACGGTGCCAACAAGGTGGTGGTGATGGAGCAGCAGCCGACCGAAAAAGTCGGCACGGCGAGCATCACGAAAAAGCTCAACGAGATCATCATCCCGACCGTCAAGTTCGACAACGTCACCATCCGTGAGGCGATTGATTTTCTGAAAAGGAAAAGCATTGATCTCGACCCGGAAAAGAAAGGGGTGAACATCGTATTGCAATTGGACGCCGGTCCGGGCGCCCCTGCGGTGGCTGTCCCGGACGCCGCAGCACCGCCTGCGCCGGGGATTCCCGGCATCCCCGGCGTGCCCGATGCGGCTCCTGCCCTGCCCGGTGCCGCTCCGGGAGGGGCGGTCAGTGCGGAGACGCGGATCACGCTTTCTCTCGCTCAAATTCCGTTGATCGAGGCGCTCAAATACGTGACCAGCCTTTCCAATTTGAAATACAAAATCGAACCGTTCGCGGTTTCGGTCGTCCCGTCGTATGTGAGCGTCGATGTGCTGGTGACAAAGGAATACAAGGTTCCGCCCGGTTTCATCAGCGCCTCGCCCATCGGCGGAAACAATGCCCTTGCAGCCCCAGCCGGCCCAGTCGCCGCTGCGGGACCACCCGGTGGTCCTGCGTTGGCGGGCCGGGCCAGTGCACGCGATTACCTTGAAGGCCGCGGGGTGACGTTCCCGCCGGGATCCAGCGCGATTTTTATTCCCACCAGCAGCCGTCTGGTCGTGCGCAATACGCAGGTGAATCTCGACCTCGTCGATGCGATCGTCGATGCCTCGTGGCAGGCGTTGCCATCGCAGGTGGACATCGAGGCGAAGTTTGTCGAGATCAACCAGAACAACCTCAAGGAACTGAGTTTCGACTGGTTGCTCGGACAGTTTAACCTGCCGCACACTAAAAAAGTCTTCGGCGGCGGCGGCACTTCTGGAAATCAAACAGTCGGCGGTGCGCTCGATTTTCCTTTCACCCCGCCCGGCTCCACGACCCCGGTGGGAGCATTTCCGCTCTCGCCTGGAAACCGGAACGGCTCGGTCGCCATCACGGCCAATGCGGTGGACGCTTTGCTGGCCGGCACGGGGCTGGGAGCCGCCTCCAAGATTGCACCCGCCATTTTCTCCGTCGCGGGAATTTTCACCGATCCGCAGTTCCAACTGGCCATTCGGGCGCTCAACCAAAAGAAGGGCATCGACTTGCTCTCCGCGCCCCGCGTCACGACCAAGAGCGGTCAGAAAGCGGTCATTGAAGTCGTGCGTGAATTCCGTTATCCCACGGAGTTCCAGCCGCCCCAAATCCCGACGAACGTCGGCAGCGGCGGTGGCGTGACCACGGCGCTCCCCGGCCAAAGCGTGACGCCTCCGAGCATTCCGATCACGCCTACGACCCCGACGGCGTTTGAAACCCGCAAAGTCGGGGTGACGCTGGAAGTGGAGCCCGTGGTGGGCGCGGACGGCCAGACCATTGACCTCAATCTCCAGCCCGAAGTTGTGGAATTCGAAGGCTTCATCAACTACGGCAGCCCGATTCTGGCCCCGCCCACGCAGTCCACTAATCCGCTCACCGGATTGCTCACGACCAACACGCGCGACCAGCGTGTCCTCACGGACAACATCATCAACCAGCCGATTTTCAGCACCCGCAAAGTGCAGACCAACGTCACGCTCTGGGACGGCCAGACCGTCGTCATCGGCGGGTTGATTCGCGAGGACGTGCAGAAAGTAGAGGATAAAACTCCGCTGCTGGGCGACCTCCCGTTCATCGGACGTTTGTTCCGTTCTTCATCCGATCAGCACTTGAAGAAAAACCTGATGATTTTCCTCACTGCCCGCTTGGTAAATCCTGCCGGCGATCCGGTGCATTCGACCGAGGAAGAGGAAGAGATGGCAGAAGTCCTGGCACCGCCGCCGGCGCCGCTCCCGCCCATCATGCCGGCGGCACCGGGCTTCGCGAAATAACGCGGAGCGCAAGCGTCGTGCCCGTCTTGGGAATCACGGGTGGCCTTGCCACCGGAAAAACCACCTTCACGCGGCTGCTCCGAGAGCGGATCGACGCTGACCTTTTCGACGCCGACGCCTGCGCCAGGGCACTGCTTGACCGCGATCCTGAAATCCGAGAAAAAGTGCGCGTCACCTTTGGCGCGACGGTTTTTGATGCAGACGGCAAACCCAATCGCGAACGGCTGCGGCAAATCGTTTTCTCCGATGGCGCGCAAAGAAAGGCGCTCGAAGCGATCTTGCATCCGGCAATCCGGACGCATTGGACGGCATTGGCCGAGGCTGCGGGAAAACGATGGCTTTTCGTTGATATCCCGCTTCTATTTGAAACCGGTGCCGAGCCGCTCTTCGATTGCATCGCAGTGGTGGCCTGTTCCCCGGCAATGCAGCGGCGGCGACTCACCACCGGGCGTGGAGTGGAGCCGAATCTCACCGAACAAATGCTCGCCGCGCAACTTCCCATCGACGTGAAAATTCAGAAAGCCAATCACCTAGTCTGGAATGAGTCATCTCTCGGTACCCTCGAGGAACAAGCCGGAATTTTTGCGGCCTATTTAAGTCAGCGCCATGGATGAACCCACTGCGCCCGCGGCCGCCGCGCCGCCTCGATCCGCGCCACGGGTCCGAGTTGAGGAATTGCAAGCGCTCCCGCTGCCCGAACTCATCGCCCACGTCCAGGCGGCGGGTGCCCGCATCGCGCCCGATCGCTCGCGCCGGCAAATCATTTTCGATTTTCTAAGATTTCTCGGCCAGCGCGGCGTGATTCTGGAAGTGGATGGCATCCTCGAAGCCGCGCCCGAAGGCTACGGATTTCTGCGGTCGCCCCTGTTCAATTTTCGTCCCGGTCCCGAGGACGCCTATCTCTCGCAGCAGCAGACCAGACAGCGCGGCATCCGCGGCGGGCAGCGGATTGCCGGGCGGTTGCGCGTGCCACGCGAGCGCGAAAAATACATGGCGCTCGAGGAGATCACGGCCATTGAAGAAATCCCCGTCGCGCAGTGGTCGGAGCCGAAACACTTCGAGGATTTGACCGCGCAGTTTCCACGAGAGCGGATCATTTTGGAAAATCCGGTCACGCAATCGTTGAGCTGCCGCGCCGTCGATTTGCTCGCACCGCTGGGACGCGGACAGCGCGGCCTGATCGTCGCCCCACCGCGGGTGGGCAAGACGATCATGCTGCAGCACATCGCGCGCGCCATTCGCGTGAACTCGCCGGAAACCCATTTGATCACGCTGCTCATCGACGAACGCCCGGAAGAAGTCACCGACATGCGGCGCAGCGTCGATGCGGAAATTTTCAGTTCGACTTTTGACGAGCCGACCTCACGTCATGTGCAGGTCGCGGAACTGGTGAGCGAGCGCTCGAAACGACTCGTCGAGATTGGCAAACACGTCGTCATTTTACTCGACAGCCTCACCCGGCTCGCGCGCGGCTACAACGCCGCCCTGACCGGCAAGGGACGCACGATGAGCGGGGGCGTGGACGCCAAAGCGCTGATGAAACCGAAACGATTTTTCGGCGCCGCGCGCTGCGTCGAGGAGGGCGGCAGCCTCACCATCCTCGCCACCGCGCTGACCGAGACGCATAGCCGCATGGACGACCTGATTTTTGAGGAGTTCAAAGGCACCGGAAACATGGAGCTGCACCTCGACCGGATGCTGGCGGAAAAGCGCACCTTTCCCGCGATCCATATTTCAATGTCCGCCACGCGGCGCGACGATTTGCTCTACCACCCCGAGGAATTCAAGCGCGTGGAACTGCTGCGTAAAACCTTGCTTCAGCTCCCCGTGGGCGAGGCGATGGAGGTGCTTATTTCCAACCTGCAGGCGACCAACACCAACGCCGAGCTGCTGCTCGCGGGGATCCGTTGAAAGCGCTCGTCGCGCGCTGGTGTGGCCGCCTTTTTTCGCGTAAAGTCCGCCCAGTTTCCACCTACGAGTTTCCCAGCTTGATCACAACCCCGCCAGCGCTCGCCGAACTCGTGGCGCAACTCACGCCGCTGGACCGGCTCGGCCTCGACACCGAAGCGGACAGCCTGCATTGCTACCGCGAAAAGCTTTGCCTCATCCAAATCGGCCTGTCTGACGATGACGTGCTCGTCGATCCGCTGGCCGACCTCGATCTCACGCCGCTTTTCCGTGTGCTGGAAACGCGCGAGCCGATTTTGCACGGCGCGGATTACGACCTGCGGCTGCTGCACCGCGTCGGCCACACCGGCACGCGGAGAATTTTCGACACGATGATCGCCGCGCGGCTCACTGGCGCGACGGCCTTCAGCTACTCCGCGCTCGTCGCGGAGCATTTTGGAGTGACCCTCACCAAAGGCTCGCAAAAAGCCAACTGGGCGCTGCGCCCCCTCTCGCCGGCGATGGAGCAATACGCGCGCAACGACACGCGCTATCTTATCCCGCTCGCCGAAAAACTCGACGCGCAACTCGACCGATTAAAGCGACGCGAGTGGTTCGACCAATCGTGCGCGCGCGCCGTGGCCTCGGCCAAAATTTTGCGCGAACGCGACGAGGAAAATGCCTGGCGCATCGCCGGCAGCTCCAAGCTGGATCCACGCGAGAGCGCGATCCTGCGCGAACTCTGGCAGTGGCGCGAAAAAGAGGCGGGCGTCGTGGACAAGCCGACTTTTCACATCCTGCGCAATGAAGAACTTGTGGACGCGGCGGCGCGATTCGCGCACGGCGACGCCGTTCAAGTTCGTCATCTGCGGGGAGGACGCGAGAAGCGATTCTTCGAGGCGGCGGAAAAAGGAATGCATCTCGACGAATCGCAGTGGCCGCAGCGGCCCCGCGGCACGCGTTCGCGGGCGACGCCGGCCGAAGAAAGACGCTGCGCCGAGCTGAAAAAAAAGCGCGATCAAGTCGCGGAGAAAATCGGTCTTGATCCTTCGCTCCTCGCGCCGCGCGCCACCTTGGAGCAGCTCGCGATGGAGGGAGATTCCGCGCTTGAAAGGCTGATGCCCTGGCAGCGCGAGCTACTCGGGCTGGGTCACGATTAGGCTGCAGAACCCGTGCCGCGAAAATCGGCACCGTTCAAGCCAAGAAGTTCACCCGTGCTGTCCGCGAAATGTTCCACCGGCGCGCCGACCCGCGTGAGCATGGAGCGATAGAGATTCGCGAGCGGCGTGTTCTTTTCGCACACGACGTGCCGCCCCGTCGCGAGCGTGCCGCCGCCGCGTCCGGCGAGAACGAGCGGGAGGTTGTGCGGATTGTGCGCGTTGCCATCGCGCATTCCGGCGCCGAAGAGCAGCATCGTGTTATCGAGCAGCGTGCGGTCGCCTTCGCGCATCGATTTCATTTTGCCGATGAGATACGCGAACTGCTCCAAGTGCCACGTGTTGATGCGCTGATATTGCGCGAGCTTTTCCGGGTCGTTTTCGTGATGCGAAATCTGGTGATGCGCGCCTTTCACGCCGTCGAGGAAGGAAAAATTCCGCGCGCTCACGGCGTTGCCGAACATGAACGTCGAGACGCGCGTCGAGTCGGTCCAGAATGCCAGCGCGATCAGGTCGAGCATGAGCCGGACGTGCTCGGTGTGGTTGCCGTGGCGCTCGCTCACCCGCGCGGGATCGCTGTAGGCATCGACGCGCGCGCCCAGTTCCTTGATCGCCTTTTCCGCGAGCGGATCGCTGCGCACGGTTTCGTGCTGGCGCTTCGCGTCGAACTCGATCCGCGTCTCGACGGCGCGCACGGAGTCAAGGTATTCGCCGAGCTTCGCCTGATCGTCGCGGCCGAGTTTTTTCTGCAAACGTTTTGCGTCTTCCAAAACAAGATCGATCACGCTGCGATCACGCGCGGCGTCGGCTTTGCGGCCGCTGGGGTTCGGTCGAAACAAACGGTCGAACGCGAGTTTCGGATTGATCTCTTTCGCGAGCGGGGTCGTCGGCGTGCCCCACGCGATGTGCGCCCCATAAAGTTGCGTGTAGCCGACGTTCACATCGACCCCGGTCGCTGGCGGCTCAACGCCGAGTTCGAGCGACGGCAACCGCGTCAGATGCCCGATGCGTTTGGCGGCGACTTGATCCATCGACACGCCGCCGCTGCGCAAGTCGCTGCCGCTCGTGCGCGTGATCGTCGTGCCGGTGAGGAAGCCGCCCGTTTTCACATAATGCCCGTCGCCGGTGTCGCTCGCCTTGTTCCAAAGCTCCGTGAGCACGAGGAGGTCTTCCTGAAAATCCGCGAGCGGCTGGAGGATCGGCGACAGCTCCCAATCGCCGCCCGCACCCTGCGGCGTCCACGCGTGCGGGTTCACGCCGTTGGGCATGTAAAGCACGCCCATCCGCACCGGCGCGCCGGTTTTGTTTGCGCTGTTCGCGAGCGCGGTCAAAGGCCGCATCGCTTCGAGCAGCGGCAGGCTCATCGACACGCCGATGCCCTTGAGCAGCGTGCGGCGGGAGATTTCGAGTTTGGAATTCATTTTACAAAACGTGTCATTCTGAGCGCAGCGAAGAATCTCCATTTAATGTTCGCGCGGAAACTCTCGTTAGCACGTCATTCCGAGTCTCGTTGCACAGACTTTCAGAGCGTCGCGCCAGAAGTCAGTGCCAAGTATGCAAACCTGCACTTCGACAGGCAATGTCTCCGCGTCTATCCCATCAAGGACTTGCCAGAGCGTGCAAGGTCCCACCTTTTCCTCGGTCGATTGAAAGAACTCCAGAGAATCTCGTCCCGCCGGCGCGAGTTGTTGAGGAGCATTTCGATAAAAGACTTTGATTTCATTTAGCCGTTGGATCGCGAGGTCACGGTTAATGGAGACCGTTTTCATTACAGCCTTCAAAATTTGAAGCAGGGCTCTTTTGTGTTCATGTCGAGCAAGCGAATCGGACAAAGCGCGGCAAAGGAAAACGTGTTCTGGAATGCGGCTCCATTGTTCTTCTCCTGCTCGACAAACGAGAGCATCAGAGCGTAGGGCGCCTTTTTCAGCCCGGTGACATACATCGACGAGTGACATCGGTCCGTGTATTTGCGCGTCTTGTAAGAAATAAAACCAATCAACTGTGTCCCCGCCGTGAATATTCTCTTGGATATTCATTTCACCGCGATCCCATCGCTCCCGCGACGATATTGAAACGGATAACTGTTCACGATCGCGAGGATCAAAGTTTCGACGCGGTAATGGTCACGCGCGAGCGATTTCACGGTCTGGCGCATGAGCGGCGCGTCGTAAAACTCCAGCCCGCGATTGAGCGCGTAGGCAAACATTTTTTCGGTGACCGTCCGCGCGAACTCGTCCTTGCGCGCGAGCAGCAGCTTCTTCAACTCCGCGGGGCCGGCGAACTTTTCGCCCGTCACCAGTTCGCCCGCCGCATCGACCGGCTGACCGGCCAACTCCGTGCGCCACGCGCCGATCCCGTCGAAATTTTCCAGCCCAAACCCGAGCGGGTCCATGCGCTTGTGGCAGCTCGCGCAGGTCGCGTCGGCGCGATGTTTTTCAAAACGCTGGCGGAACGTGAGCCCGTCCTTCGGCTTGTCGCTCGCCGAGAGCGTCTTCACCGTCGGCGGCGGGGGCGGCGGAGGCGAGTCGAGGATTTCCTCGAGCACCCACTTGCCGCGCAGCACCGGACTCGTGCGCTGCGGGTATGAGGTGAGCGTGAGCACCGCACCCATGCCGAGCACGCCGCCGCGATTGCGATCAGCGAGCTTCACCCGTTGCAACGCGTCGCCCTTCACGCCGTCGATGCCGTAATGCCGCGCGAGCGTTTCGTTCACGAAGGCGTAATCGCAGTCGAGCAAATCCATCAGGCTGCCGTTGTCGCGCAGCAGCGCCTGAAAAAATTCGACCGGCTCTGCCATCATCGCGTCGCGCAGCGCGGGCGTGAAATTTGGAAACTTGCCGCGGTCGGGCACCGCCGTCGTTTTTAACTCGCGCACGCGCAGCCATTGGCCGGCGAAGCTCTCCGCGAAATCGCGCGCCTTCGCGTCGCGCAACATCCGGCGGACCTGTGCGGCAAGCGTCTTTGGATCGTGCAGCTTTTTCTCGTCCGCGGCGCGAAACAATTCTTCATCCGGCATCGACGACCAAAGGAAATACGAGAGCCGGCTTGCGAGTGCATAGTCGTCGAGCGGTGCCGCGGTGCTGGTCACGGCGGGCTCGACGCGGAAAAGAAAATTCGGTGACGCCAGCGCGACCCGCAGCGCTAGCTTCACCGCGTTGTCGAACGATTCCCCGCGCTGGTCCGACCGCTTGAACAGCGTCATGAGCGCGTCAGTTTCCCCTCCCTCGACCGGCCGCCGCCACGCGCGCCGCGCGAACTCGCCAAGAAGTTTCCGCGCCGCCGCCTCCTTCGTCGTCGCGCCGTCGGGGCGCGCGGTGAAGATGCGCTCCGGCTTCGCCTTTTCCAAAACGTCGCCCGCCGCGGCGAGATATTGCTCCATCAAAACCGGTGGCACGAACAGCGTCGCGGAGTTGTTATCGAAGCCGCCGCCCCCGCCGCCGTCGGGTGGGAACTGGTCGGCGGGGCGTGTGTCCACGCCCAGCAGATCGCGGATTGTGTTGTTATATTCGAGGCGGCTGAGCCGGTGCAGCGGCGCGCGGCCTGGATCGCGCGGCACCGCCGAGTCGTCCTCGAAGGCGTGCTGAATCCACGCGACGATCCGCCCGCGTTCGGCATCGGTCGGCTGCGGCTTGTCGTCGGGCGGCATCTCCTCGTCGCGGAGCTGCACGAGCACCTTCTCCCAAGTGCGCGGCTCGTGGTAAAACGCCGCGCGGTTGCGGAACTGCTCCATGTTCACGCCGCCCTTTTGCTTCTGCGCGTTGTGGCACTTGAAGCAGTGCTTTTCGAGCAGAGGCCGGATGTCTTTTTCAAAAACCGCATCGTCCGCGCCCGCACGGGCGACGAAGGCGAGCACGCAAATGCCGCGCGTGAGCCATCCGGCGCGGAGAAAATGGCGTGTGCGTGTCGCTATCTTCATCGAAAAAATGTCTTATGCGTGAACGGTCAGCCCGCTGCGGTCGATCTCCACGAAGGAATGAGCCGAAAGCGCATTCACAATCAGTGGAAGATTGGCGCGAAAAATCGCGAGCAAATCGTCGTTCGGGATATTGCCAGCCGTTACGAACAGCAACTTCGGCGGAAGCCCGCGCAAAAGAAACGAATCCACAAAATCCCCATCCTTCGTCACCAACACCATCTGCCCGCCCGATGCCAAATGGCGCAGCCTCTCGTCGGGCGTGCGGTTTTTCTCCGGTAAATCCAGCGTGTGCAGCGCATCGTGTCCGAGCGATTCCAACAGCCTCGAAAGCCTGCGGGGCAATTGGGCATCCACTAGAAAGTTCACGCCGTCAAAGCAACCCGTTTGGTGTCGCTCAACCGCGCCGCGTATGCCAGCGCGGCCAGCAAGTCTTCACGCTCCAAGTCCTCGTAATCTGCCAGAATCGCTTCCGTGGTCATCCCGCTGCTCAGAAGTTCCAGCAGCATGGAAACCGGATAACGCAGCCCGCGCACGCAAGGCTTGCCGTGGCAAATCTCCGAGTTGACGGTGATACGCTTGAGCAATTCCTCTGTGGACATGCGGAAAACCTACCCAGCGATGCGCGACTCTCAAGTCTCATCCCGGCTCTGTCCTTCCGGTAGAAAGTAACGGGGCAGTTTTAATCTCCGCGGCTCACTGTCCCTTCACGTCGTAGCAGTAGATCAAATCCTGATCGCGCAGGTAGAGCTTGCCGTTGGAGATGACGGGGTGCGTCCAGATGCGGCCTTGCGCACTGCGGATCGTCGTCTGCGGATCGAGCTTGAAGCGGCCGTGTTCGTTCCAGCCTTTCGGTGACGCCTCGATGAGCGCGACGGCACCGCTGGTTTCTTCGAGGCAGTAAAGCATTCCGTCCGCGCAACCGACCGCGCCTTTGCCGAGGTTCTTGCTCGCCCAGACTTCGTTGCCGGTCGCGAAATCCTGGCACGTCCAACCCGGTCCGTCGGAGTGGCCGTAGAGTTTGTCGCCAACGAGAATCACGCCGCCGTGATGGTTCTTCATCACCTTGTTTTCAAAAACTTTTTCCACCGCGTTGTCCGCGCCGATTTTTATTTCCATGCAGCCGACGCCGTAGCCGCTGGTCACATAAACGGCGTTGCCTTTGACGATGGGCGTCGGGATGACGGCGGTCTTGCCGGGCCACTCGGCGCGCCAGAGTTGCTTGCCGTCTTTCGCCGAAACGCCGACGACACTTTGCTGTGTGAGTTGCACGAACTGATGCACGCCGTTGATGTCCGCCGGGACCAGCGAGGCGTATTGCGCGCCGTCGGTGAATTCGGTGGATTGCCAGGCGAGCACGCCGGTCATTTTGTCGAACGCGGCGATCGCGCCCTGCTTCCCGCCGGGTGTGCAGGCGACGAGATTCCCATCGACCAGCGGCGATTCCGTGTAGCCCCAGCCGGGCGTCTTGCCGCCGAGTTCGGCCATCGTTTTTTGCCAGAGGATTTTCCCGTCCTTCACGCTGGCGCAGACCAGCGTGCCTTTGCCGCTGAGGGCATAGACGCGGTCGGCATCGACCGTGGGCGTGCCGCGCGGGCCGTCGCCCCAGTTGTTGGGCAAAATTTCCGCGAGCGGCGTCGCCCAGATTTCCTTGCCGGTGTCGGCCTTGAGCGCGAGCAACACCTCTTTCTCGTCGCGCGTGCCGAGGGTGAAAAGCCAGCCGTTCACGACCGAGAAACCGGAGTATCCCTTGCCCGCTTCCTTATAAAGCCAGACCTGCTTCGGCCCTTCCGCCGGCCATTGTTTCAGCAGGCCGGTTTCCGGGGAAATATCCG
This sequence comes from Spartobacteria bacterium, assembly GCA_025350985.1. Classification (GTDB taxonomy): domain Bacteria; phylum Verrucomicrobiota; class Verrucomicrobiia; order Chthoniobacterales; family Chthoniobacteraceae; genus JANXWU01. The sequence goes on from JANXWU010000075.1 coordinate 14,759, forward strand.
TGCGATCCGCGCCGCGAAATTGCGGCCAGTCTGCAGCCGGAATGGAGATGGGAAAGCTCGTCGCCGTGAGCAAAGCCAGCAGGAGCGAAGGCGCGTGTTTGTTCATAAGGGTCGCGCAGTCTATTCGAGATTTTGTCGTTTGCGAAGCGCGTGATTCCTCTCGCGACACGCCGCCGCATGCGTTTTGCTTCCACTCGAAATGAACATCGTCATCACCTGCGGGCCGGGCTTCGAGCCGATTGACGACGTGCGGCGGATCACGAATTTTTCCACCGGCGAACTCGGCATCCTGTTCGCGAACCGGCTCGCGCGCGACGGCCATGACGTGACACTTTTCAAAGGCGTCGCCGCGACGTGCCCGCTTGCCCTCGAACGCGTGACTCTCGTGCCGTTTACGACCAACGACGACCTGCGCGCGAAGCTCACCACGTTGCCGGTGCGCGAAAATGTCTCCGCGTTTTTTCACGCCGCCGCGCTCGCCGATTTCAAAATCTCCAAACGGCTCGACACTGCCGGACGCGAGATCGAACTATCGAAAATCCCGAGCACGATCGCCAAACTTCAACTCGTTCTCGAACCAGCACGGAAGTTAATTTCCGAACTGCGCGCACTTTTTCCCCAGAGCCGAATCTTCGGATGGAAATACGAACTCACCGGCACGCGCGACGAAGCCATCGCGAAAGCGGCGCAGCAAATCCGCGCGAATCGAACCGACGCGTGCGTCGTCAACGGCAAGGCTTACGGCGATGGATTCGGGTTTTGCGACGCGCGCGGGCTGCACCGCCACCTCGGGGACAAAGCGCTGCTTTGCGATTTTCTTGCGAGCGAACTCAAAGCGTGACGCTCACGCACGGCCTTCTTTCGCTGGAAAAGGCCGCGGTTCCGACGGCCGGCGCGATTGAAAAGCAACTGCCTGCGCTTTTGCAACGGGTACGCAGCGATTGTATTTCAGTGACGCCGCCGATTTATGCATGACGATCCCGCCCGCGCCTTCCAAGCCACTGCCGAACCCGCTCCGCTGAAACCGCCCGCGCCCAGTCATGCCGTTCGCAACTTGGTCCTCCTCGCCGTCCTCGCACTGCTCGCGTTTTTCGTGGGCCGCCTGATTCAAAATCATCGCGCGGCGGTGGCCAAAGCCGCGAAGCCCGCCGGCCCGCCTCCGGTTCCCGTCGTGGCCGGCACGGTGAAGCAAAAGGACGTGCCGATTTATCTCGACGGGCTCGGGACGATTCAGGCGTTGAACACGGTGACTGTCCACGCGCGGATTGATGGCGAGTTAAAAAAAGTCGCCTTCACCGAGGGGCAGGACGTGAAGGCGGGTGACGTGCTGGCGCAGATTGACGATGCGCCGGTGCGCGCCAATTTCGCGCAGGCCGAAGCGAAGCAGGCGCAGGATCAGGCGCAACTCACCAACGCGCGGCTCGACCTGACGCGCGATGAGGATTTGATCGCGAAAAAAGTGATCTCGCCACAGCAGTATGACACGCAGAAAGCGCTCGTCACTCAGCTCGAAGCCAGCGTGAAAACCGACGCGGCGGCGGTCGAAAGCGCGAAGGTGCAACTCAATTACGCGACGATCGTTTCGCCCATCGATGGACGCACCGGCATCCGCCTCGTCGATCAGGGAAACATCGTCCACGCGAACGATCAAAACGGCCTCGTCGTCATCACACAGCTCCAGCCGATTTCACTCGTGTTCACACTGCCGGAACAGACGCTCGGTGAAATTCACAAACGCACGGCGGAAGCGGGCGAACTCGAAGTGCTCGCCGTCGATCGCGACAACAAAACCGTGCTCGACACCGGCAAGCTCGCCGTCATCGACAACCAGATCGACACGACGACCGGCACGATCAAACTCAAGGCGAATTTTCCGAACAAAACCTTCCAGCTTTGGCCGGGACAATTTTCCAACGCCCGGCTCCTTTTAACCGTGAGGAAAGCTGGCCTCGTCGTTCCCGCTTCGGTCATCCAGCGCGGGCCTCAAGGTCCGTATGCGTTCGTCATCAAGGACGACGAGACGGTGGAAATTCGTCCGGTGAAAGTCGCGCAAATCGAGCAGAACGAAGCCTTGCTCGACGACGGATTGCAACCCGGCGAACGCGTCGTCGTCGATGGTCAATACAAATTGCAACCTGGCTCGAAGGTGAAAATTCCCGACGCGTCCGCAAAGTCCGGCGGACCAAAAAATCCACGTGGCGGTAGCAAGCCGAAATAGCCGCGCCGCCTCACTCGCTTGAACATTTCCGAGCCATTCATCCAGCGGCCCGTCGCGACTTCGTTGCTGATGGCGGGCGTGATCATGATGGGCCTGCTCGGCTATTACTTGCTGCCGATTTCCGCCCTGCCGCCCGTGGATTTT
>JANXWU010000092.1 GCA_025350985.1 Spartobacteria bacterium
GGTTCGATTCCCTCCTGGCGTGTTGAAGCCAAGTAAGAAGTAGGAAGTAAGATTTAGGAGGTTCCAAAATCTGTCTTACTTCCTAAATCCTAAATCTTACTTCCTAAATATCGATGGTCGCACAAACCAAAAACTTCATCAGCGAGGTGAGAACCGAACTCGCCAAGGCCTCATGGCCTTGGGACCCGAAAGAAAAGGGTTTCAAGAAATACAAGGAGTTGGTGGATTCAACCCTCATCGTCGTCATCGCCATGCTACTGCTGAGCGGCTACGTGGCCTTTTGGGATTTCATTTTGGTAAACGTCGTCGGTCAACTGACAAAATGAGCGAAGCAGGCAAAGACCAGTGGTATAGCGTCCAAGTGCTCTCCGGTCAGGAGAACAAGGTGCGCGAAAATCTGAACCGCCGCATTAAGACTGAGGAGATGGGCGACCTTGTTTACGAGGTGCTTATTCCGACCGAGCGCGTTTCCGAGATCAAGCGTGGCAAGAAGACCGAGACCACGCGCAAACTGCTTCCCGGTTACGTCATCGTGAATATGAAGCTTTATGATGAGGCGAAGGCGTTGGAAGAGCGCACTTGGTATTTCATCAAAGACACCCCCGGCGTCCTCGGTTTCGCTGGCACCAAGGACAAGCCGGTGCCGATGCGTCCCATCGAGGTGGAAAACATCCTCGCGCAAGTGCGTGAACGCGACGAAACGGTGAAGCCGAAAGTCAGCTTTGAAATCGGCGAGACGGTCAAAATCGCGGACGGTCCTTTTCAAAACCAGACCGGCGTGGTGGAGGAAATCGATCCTGTGCGCGGCAAGATGCGCGTCTCCGTCAACATTTTCGGTCGCTCCAACCCTGTCGAACTCGAATACTGGCAGGTCGAACGAGCCTGAACACTTAGCAAGTCTTCTCTTAACTCTCAAATAACCCGTCATGGCTAAAGAAATCGTCGGTCAAATCAAACTCCAAATCCCCGCCGGTCAGGCGAATCCCGCGCCGCCCGTCGGCCCTGCCCTTGGCCAGCAAGGCGTGAACATCATGGCCTTTTGCAAGGAGTTCAACGCCGCCACGCAAAAGCAGGCGGGCGACATCCTGCCCGTCATCATTACGGTCTATAAGGACAAGTCTTTCACCTTTGTCACCAAGTCGCCACCGGCTTCGATCCTGATTAAAAAAGCAGCCGGCATCGCCGCCGGTTCAAAGGAGCCGAACAAACAGAAAGTCGGCAAACTCACCAAGAAGCAGGTGCTCGACATCGTGAAGATCAAGATGAAAGACCTGAATGCGCGCACCGATGAAGCCGCGTTCAAGATCATCGCCGGCACTGCCCGCCAGATGGGCGTGGAAATCGAAAGTTGATCGAACTACCACCGTTTTGAAAAGGCCGGCAACATTGCGTTGCCGGCCTTTTTTGTTTGGCGGTTCCGCTCTGAATTGTGAAACCTTCCCGGTTCACAGTTCAACCGCCACCCCCGCGCCGTCTTGCCTTCATGAACGCCCGCCTCATTCTCGTCGCCTCGTCTTTTGCCGTGAGCATCATCACGGGGTTCGTGATTGCCCGCGGAGGCGCTTCTCATCACGCGCTCCCGACCAATCGCGCCCCTCGCATCGGCCTTTCGCTCGACACTTTGAAGGAGGAACGCTGGCAGCACGACCGCGACATGTTCGTGGCGCGCGCGCGCGAGCTGGGCGTCGAGGTCATCCAGCAATCGGCTAACAGCGACGACGTGCGCCAGCTCCACGACATTGAAAGTCTCATCACCCAAAAAGTGGACGCGCTCGTCATCATTCCGCACAACGGCGCGGCGATGGCGAAGGCGGTGAAGCTGGCGCACGAAGCCGGCATCCCCGTGCTCGCATACGACCGGCTGATCACCGACTCAGACCTCGATCTTTATATTACGTTCGACAACGTGAAGGTGGGCGAGTTGCAAGCGCGCTTCATCGCCGAGCATCGTCCGGCGGGCAAGCCGCTGCGGCTTGTGCGCATTTACGGCTCGAAGACCGACAACAACGCCGCGCTGTTCAAACAAGGACAGGACAATGTGCTTAACCCGCTCATTCAACGGGGCGAAATCCAAATCGTGCATGAAGACTGGGCCGCCGATTGGAAACCCGAGAACGCAAAAAAGATCGCGAACGCAGCCATCACGAAAGCCGGTCATGAATTCGACGCCATCCTTGCCTCAAACGACGGCACCGCGGGCGGGGCAATCCAAGCGCTGACCGAAGAAGGTCTCGCCGGAAAAATCCTCGTCACCGGCCAGGATGCCGAACTGCCTGCATGCCAGCGCATCGTCAACGGCACGCAGGCGATGACGATCTACAAGCCGCTGAAAAACCTCGCGCAACGCGCCGCCGAGCTTTCGGTGAAGCTCGCGAGCGGCAAGCCGATCATCGCCCGCGATGAACTCGACAACGGCAAAGTCAAAG
>JANXWU010000119.1 GCA_025350985.1 Spartobacteria bacterium
GGATGGGTGCGATCCTCGATGCGCACGAGGCGAACACCGAGCGCACCGTGGCCATGAAGGTGATGCTTCCGAACATGACCGAGGACGACGTGCGGCGCTTCATCGGTGAGGCGAAAGTGACGGCGCAACTCGAGCACCCGAACATCGTCCCCGTGTATGAGCTGGGCGTGGATGAAAACGGGCAGGTCTATTACACCATGAAGATGGTGCGCGGCATCACGCTCAAGAAAGTGCTCGATCTGCTCGCCAAGGGCATCGCCGAGACGGTGCAAAAGTTCCCGCTCTCCGCTCTGCTCACCGTGTTTCAGAAAGTGTGCGACGCCCTCGCCTTCGCGCACAGCAAGGGAGTCATCCACCGCGACCTGAAGCCGGAGAACATCATGCTCGGCGACTTCGGCGAGGTGCTGGTGATGGATTGGGGGCTGGCGAAAGTGCTCGCGAAAAACGAGACGGCCGACATCACGCGGTCGCTCGTGACCAGCGCGCGGACGGCCGAACCGGAGTTTGGCAGCACGATGGCCGGCGCGATCATGGGCACGCCGCAATACATGAGCCCGGAGCAGGCGCGGGGCGAAGTGGAGACGCTCGACGCGCGCAGCGATGTGTATGCGCTCGGCACGATCCTTTTCGAGCTGCTGCACCAGCGCCCGGTCGTCACCGGCACCGACGCGATGGCGATCGTGGAAAAGGTGCAACGCGGCGAAGTGGAATGGGGAGCGCACGCGCCCTCGCGTGCCGTCTCCGGCGCCCTCGCCGGAGAGCGGGTGCAGGCGGCCAGCTCCACCCCCGCAGAACCCGCCGCGGATGGGCGAGGGCGCCCAGCCCAACACGCGAGGGCGCGTGTGCTCCCCATCCCCGACTCGCTTCTCGCCGTTTGCCGCAAGGCGCTCGCCTTCGACCGGGACCAACGGTATCGGGGCGTCGGCGAGTTACAGCGCGACATCGCCGCATTCCAAGGCGGCTTCGCCACGGGCGCGGAGAAGGCGGGCCTCGCCCGGCAACTCGCGCTGCTCATCAAGCGCCACCGGGGCATGTTCGCCACCGCGTTTGCCGCGTGGCTGCTGCTCATGGCACTCGGCGCGTGGTTCGTCGTCAAAGTCACGCACGAGCGCAATCGCGCCGAGCGCGCGCTCGGCGATCTGCGCGCGACCGCGCCGACTTTTCTCGGGCAGGCGCGCGCGCTGATCGAGGCGGGAAAATTTTCCGAGGCGCTGGAAAAAACAGACTTCGCCCTCTCGCTCACGCCGGGCGACGCGGGCGCGTTTGCTTTGAAAGGAAACATCCTCCAATCGCTCGGACGCTTCCCCGAAGCGCGCGCCGCTTTCGCCGTCGCCGCCCAGCGCGATGGCGCGTTTCCTTTCACCGCAGAAAACGTCGCGCTCAGTGAAAAGCTCGCGCGCGAGAGCGCGGACAGCAGCGGCGAACTCAGCGTCGCAAGCGTGCGCGAGCTGCACACTGCGTTGCTGAAACAAAAGCGCACCGCCGAGGCCGTGGCTGTGCTGTCACGGATGCAAAAAGGGGACGCATTGGATCGTGCGCTGCTGAAAACATGGCAGGCGAAATGCGCGCTGGCCTACGGCGAAAATAAGGTGGGGCTGACGCTGGCCGGGCCGGGACTTTTGCAAATCGATTTTAACAGCAACAACGCGATTAACGATTTGCGTCCGCTCCAAGGCGCACCGATCTCGGTGCTAAAGCTTGGGATGACATCGGTGCGCGACCTCTCGCCGCTCGCGGAGATGCCGCTGGATTACGTTGACCTTAGCCAAACGCAGGTCAGCGACCTCACTCCGCTGCGCGCTTGTCCGCTGCGTGTGCTCCTAATGGACTCGACGCAAATCACCGATCTCACCCCGCTCGCGGGCAAACAGCTCACGTCCCTTGCCCTCAAGAGCTCAAAGGTCGAGGACATCTCGCCGCTGCGCGGGATGCCGCTCGAAGAGCTTTATCTTAAAGACACAAAGGTGACCGATTGGTCGCCCATCCGGGGGATGCCGCTCAAGCGCCTGGTTACAAATGGTTTATTCCCCGACCTCCGGCTGCTGCGCGGAATGCCGCTCGAAGACTTAGACATTTCATACACCACACGCATCACCGAACTCAGCGCGCTCAAAGGGCTGCGCTTGAAAACTCTCACTGCCGCATACGCGCATATCAGCGATCTGAACGGTCTCCAGGGAATGCCGCTCGAATCGCTCGCCATTCATGGCTGCCCAATCAGGGACATCTCGCCCCTGCGCGGAGTGCAGTTGAACTGGCTAAGCGTCGGCTTTACAAAAGTTGCAAACATCGAGGCTTTGCGCGGAATGCCGCTTCACTTCCTCGCTGTAAGAAACACCCTAGTCACGAGCCTCGACGTGCTTCGCGGGATGCCACTTCGCCAACTGCTGATCGAAAACACGCCGCAGCACGCGGACATCCGCATTCTCGCCGAGCTGCCCACTCTCGAATGGCTCACCATCAGCCGCAATGACACGGACATCGAGTTCCTCCGCAAGCTGCCCAACCTCACGCGAATATCTTTCGAGTGGGCGGTTGATAAGCCGGCAAAAACCGCGAGTGAATTTTGGAAAGAATACGACGCGCAGAAAGCGGCGGGGAAGAAGTGAGCAAGAGCGAGGTTTGCGCTTCCGCTCGCCCTCGCAAATTTCGCGGGAAACAAACGAAATTTCGTTGATCGAAGGGACATCGATGATGGGCAAGTCGCCGGGAACCTCATCAACGAAAACCAAAACTCGCCCAGCGGGCAGATAGGCAGGGCTCCAAAACATTCTCCTTCGCCGTCAACCGCTACCGCCCGCCGACCCACTTTACGGCGTTGGTGAAAAGCGTCTTGAAGGCGGGATTGGTGTGCGCTTCGACGGCGTGGCCGAGGGTGATGCACGCGATGCGCGTCTTTGCGTCTTTCACGATCCACACGCTCGGATGCGGGCTGCCTTTGTCGGGTGCATTTTCGGCGAGGATTTCCACGGCGGAGGCATCGTCAATTTCGATGTGATAGTTCTCGTCCTTGATTTGGAAAGTCGCGGGGACGCCCTTCAGGAGCGGGTGTGCGGATTGTTTCAGCGTCACGGCAAAATCGCCATGGCCATGGCTCTTCGCACCGCCGCCGACGAAGCGCTGATTGAATCCGGTGGCCGGCGACCAGTTGCGCCAGGTGCCTGCATGCAGCACGACCACGCCCTTGCCCGCGTCCGCAAAACGGTTGAGCGCCTGCTGAAATTCCGGCTTGCCGAATTGCGCGTGATTCGCGCTCAGCACGAGCACATCGGCCTGCGGCAGGAGCGCGAGAGCCTCGTCGAGATTCGGCGTCGCTGCGGTATCTATCCCACCCGCTGCGCGCAGGATTTCCAAATCGGTGCCGAGGAAGAACTTCGGAAAGTCGTGCGATCCGCCCGCACCGGCGAGCAGCACGCGGAGAGTGTTTGCAGGTTTCGGTTCGGCAAATTTCTGCCCCATCGGGGCGGTCGTATTCGGCGCGTCGCTTGCAGCCGCTGGCGCTTTCACGGGTGCCGGTTTTTCGAGAGATGGCTTCACGGGAGCTGGTGTCGCCGGCTTCGCAGGGGCGACGACGGCTGCCGGCGGCGCGGGTGGTGTGGATGCATTGGCCGCAGGCCCGCCTAGCTCAGCCGTGATGGCAACGGTGGTCGGCGCGATGCGGTTGCCGGGGCTTTCGAGGACGATCTTTTCGATGATGCCAGCCTGCTGCACGGCGATGGCGAACGTGCGGACCTGATGCTCGCTGACGATCCCCTCCGCGAACTGCGAACCGGGTACGTCCTTGCGCGAGAGGTAGTCCGCGAATTCACGTCTGGAGCGCAGCTCGGCGACTTGTGTTTTTCCTCCGGCGAAATGGATCTCGGCCTTCATCGCCTCACCGCCACCGCCGCCCCATCCCGCGACGCCACCGAGGAAATGCAGGCGCGTCGCGGCGAAACCGACCGGCACTTCGACGCGCTGCGGCAGCGTGTAGGCGAAATTCTTCTCGTTGCCGCCCTTGAGCACGATGACGTTTTTGCCTCTCGCGGCCTTCGCAGGGTCCGCGATCTCAAAGGGCACGCCATTCGCGAGCACGCGGCCGAATTTCACGAACGGCAGTGTGTCCTTCGTCGCCTTGTCCGAGGAGAAAAGCCCCTTGCGCGTGTCCGCGGTGAACGCGGCAGACAGGTCGAGCGTGCGGAAATTTCCACTCAACGCCGCTATCGGGACGATCGTGCCGCCGTCCGCGGCGCTTGCTTCCACTCTCGTCGGCCGGCTCTTCTTGCCGAGTGCGACGAGTTCTTCGTGCGTCCACGGCGTCTTGCGCTCGGCGATCTCTTTTCGCACGCGGGCGATGTCGGCGGCGGCGGCGGGCTTCTTCCAGTTGTGCCAGCGTTCACCGATGAAGCTGAGGACGCTGGCGAGTTGCTCGTCGTTGTAAGTTCCTTCGAGCGGAATCATGAATCCCTCGCCGTAGCTCACGCCGCCAATCAGCCCGGTCTGCCCTTTCAAGACGATGCGTGCGAGCATGGCCACGTTGCCGTTGTTTTTGAACCACTCG
>JANXWU010000122.1 GCA_025350985.1 Spartobacteria bacterium
GTGCTGCCGGTGGACGCCACTCATGTTGGCGCGTTTCTCGCCGGCTGTGGACTCGACGCCGACCGCAAACGTCTGAAATCGCTGGTGCAAAAGGTCTGGCCGAACGCAAGCGCCGTCGTCGGCAGCGACCGCGAAAGCGGCTTCGCCACAACGTTCCGGGGTGGCGATGGCATCGCCGTGATTGCCGGAACCGGCTCGGCGGTGACCGGGCGCAAAGCGGACAAAATGGAGAAAGCGGGCGGGTGGGGACAATTGCTCGGCGATATTGGCGGCGGCTACGATCTTGCGCGGAAGGCGCTGCGACTCGCGCTGTATCATTATGATCTCGATCACCGCCCGAGCGCGCTTTCCGAGGCGATCTTGCGCGAGCTCGGCTTCAATCGACTCGAGGAACTCATCGATTGGGCGAAGGTCGCCGACAAAATGTCTGTGGCGAAACTTGCGCCCGTGGTTTTTTGCCGCGCGCGGGAAGGTGAGCAAAAAATGATCGCCGCGATGGAAGCCGGCGCGCACGCTTTGGCGGACTACACGAGCGCGGTCGCGCAGCGGCTGAACTTCGATGCGCCGCCGGTGAAACTGCTCGGCGGCTTGTTCGCGCATCATCACGAATACGCCGATTTGTTTAGCGATTATCTCAGTCATTTGCTGCCGGGTGCGCGCGTCGAAGTTTGCACGGACTCCGGCGCCATCGGCGCAGCGTGGCTCGCGACAAACGAGATCAGCCCTGAAAAAATCGCCGGGCGGGAAATGGAGGTGACGGACATTGCTCTTGCCCTCACCGAGCAGCGCAACCCGCGGTCCGTCGACCTAGACCGGCTTTCGACGCCCGAGCTGGTTGACCTGTTTGTTTCGGAAGAGAAATATGTCACCGACGCGCTGGCAGAATGTCGCGAGGCGCTCTGCAGTGCGGTCGATTTCACGAGTGAGGCGATGCAGCAGGGTGGCCGGCTTTTTTACGTCGGCGCAGGGACGAGCGGGCGGCTCGGCGTGCTCGATGCGAGCGAGATTCCTCCGACCTTCGGCGCGCCGCCGGAGCTGGTGCAGGGGATCATTGCCGGGGGCGCGCGTGCCTTGCAAAGCGCGGTCGAGGGTGCGGAAGATCAAGACGAATACGGCGGGTGGACCGTGCGGGAACGCGGGGTGAAGGCGGGCGACGTCGTGTGCGGAATTGCCGCGAGCGGCCGCACGCCTTTTGTGCTCGGCGCGTTGCGCGAAGCGCGCCAGCTCGGTGCGAAAACCTTGCTGCTGACCTGCAATCCCGCGCGCAAAAAGATCGAGACGTGGGATGTCGAAATCGACTTGCCGACCGGCGCGGAACTGGTCACCGGCTCGACGCGTTTGAAAGCCGGCACCGCGACGAAACTCGCGCTCAATATTCTCTCGACTTGCGCGATGGTCCGGCTCGGCAAAGTGCGCGGGAATTTGATGATCGACGTCGCGGCGACGAACACTAAATTGCGTGACCGCGCGATTCGCCTGGTGAAGGAAATTTCCGGCTGCACGTACGAAGAAGCGCGGGAGTCGCTCACGCAACACGGCTGGAAGGTGCGCGAGTGTCTGGAAACGCGCATCCGCTGAATAAATCGCGCCATTCCAAACTCGAAAATCCACGGCTAAAAATAGAGACTTGGAAAATATGGAAGCGTTTTCTCTCTGTGGCGCGCGCGTTTTTTCTGGTCAAAAAACGCGCTGGCATACCGCGTGCTAAAGGGAACGCTGTCCGTTAAAAAGACGGATAACAATTCAAAGAGCAGCCCGGTCGGAGGGCATCAAGTTGAAGGAATCTGGGGGGAGTTCTTCAACCCAAGGCCGACCGGGCTGCTTCTTTTTTCAGCCTTCGGTTTCTTTTTCCAACCGCTCGGCGAGCCACTGCTTGATCATGCTTTGGTAATTCAAATACCGCGACCGGGCGATGCGTTTGATGCGCGCGAGCATCCGCGGATCGAACCGGATGGTGACGGTCGCCGACTCCCGCATATCGCTTTTGTGCAGCGAGGAATTCATCAAGCGAGTGTCGAGTTGCGCGCCAGACCAGAACGCCGCCTCGTCTTCCTCGGACTCGAACTTCGGCACTTCGCTCCAACTGGAAATCGTTTTCATGCGGGCGTTTTAGAAATCGATCTCGGAATTTTTGCGCGAGTAAAAGTTCAACTCCACGGGTGTCATCTCGCGCGCGAGCAGAACCCGGTATTTTTTTCCATCCGTCCAGAAGACACTGAAAATCGCCCGGTCACTCAACGATTTGCCCAAGTGGAAGTAGCGCGCCTCGCCGTCATGCGCCGCATCGGGCAGCAGGCGGAGGCTGAATGGATCCTCGAACGATTCCTCGATTTCCTTCGGCGGAATTTTGCGCAGATCAAACGGGGCGTCGAGCCAGTCAAAGTCCATTTAGGATTTCAGATTGAGGATTTAGGAAGTAAAAGTTGCGCCAAGTTTCAGCCAGCAACAGATACTTCATCCTTCCTAAATCCTAAATCTTAAATTTCCCCATGCTCACCCTCGGCATCGACAGCGGCACGCAAAGCACGAAAACCATCGTGCTCGATCTGGAAACGGGCGCGATCATCGCCTCGGCGCAACAGACTTACGGACTCATCGGTGGCTTGCCGCCAGGGCACCTCGAACAAAACCCGCAGGACTGGATCGACGCGGTCGATGCGACGGTGCGCGAATGTCTGGAAAAGATCGGCGCGCGCCGCGGCGAGGTCGCAGGGATTGGAGTCAGCGGGCAACAGCATGGGCTCGTCGTTTTGGATAAAAGCGGACGCGTGGTGCGTCCGGCGAAACTCTGGTGCGACACTTCGACCGCGCCGCAGTGCGGGCAGTTCGCGGAGAAATTCGGCGGCGTGAAAGGTCTGATCGAACTGGCCGGCAACGCCATTTTACCCGGATACACTGCGCCGAAAATTCTGTGGCTCAAACAAAACGAGCCGGAGAATTTTGCGGCGGCGGACTGTTTTTTACTGCCGCACGACTACATCAATTTCTGGCTCACCGGCGAAAAGCGGATGGAGTACGGCGACGCATCGGGCACCGGCTTGCTCGATGTGCGCACGCGCACTTGGTGCGAGCCGCTGATCGATTTCATCGATCCAAAAGTGAACGCGTGTCTGCCGACGCTCACTCACTCGCGCGAGGCGGCGGGCGTGCTGCGCGACGATTTGCGATCCGCGTGGGGACTCGCAAAAAGCCCCACCGTCAGTGCTGGGGGTGGAGACAATATGATGGGCGCAATCGGCACCGGAAATGTGCGCGACGGCGTCGTCACCGCGAGCTTTGGCACATCGGGCACGCTGTATTCATTTTCGGAAAAGCCGATTATCGATCCACAAGGCGAGGTCGCGGCATTTTGCGACTCGACAGGAGCGTGGATGCCTCTGGTTTGCACGATGAACGTGACCGTCGCGACTGAACAAGTGCGCGCGATGTTTGGCTGGGATCACACGCAGTTGGAGGCGGCTATCTTGTCTGTGGCGGCGGGTGCGGAGGGCGTTTTGTTTTTGCCGTATCTCACTGGCGAGCGGACACCGAACTTGCCGAATGGCTGTGGCGTTTT
>JANXWU010000167.1 GCA_025350985.1 Spartobacteria bacterium
TGTCCTCGGTGGCGGAGGCGGCGTCGTGACCCCAGCGGTCGGTGTAGCTGTCGTCGAGAAAGCTGCGAAAAGCCTTTCCATTGCGACTGCTGGCGGCTTTCAAAAGATGGTCCGTGTGCAACTCGACTTGCCGCGCCGGACGCCAGAGCCGAAAGCAGAATACGCCTTCAAAGATGACGACAACCAGCACGGCGAAAATCCAAGGTTTGGCGCGCATTGCTTTGAAGCTATCCTATTCATTCGCTTCCGACACGGATCGCAAACGATGGATGACTTTGAAAGTTTTCCTTCACTCTCGAAACGTGCGGACAGATGCTGCCGCCACTTTTTTCCAAGCCAGTCCAACCCCAGCGACTCCATGAAAAACGACGACGCCAGCGCGACCCAAGCCGCCATTCGCTACCGGCCCAATGTCGCCGCCATCGTGCGGAATGCGGCGGGCGAAATTCTCGTATGCGAGCGCGCCGACCGCGCGGGCGCGTGGCAGTTTCCGCAGGGGGGCATCGACCCTGGCGAGACGCCAGCGCAGGCCCTCGTGCGCGAGTTGCGCGAGGAGATTTCTTTGGAGCCGGAGGATTTGCGCATCGTCACGCGTCACGGCCCGTATCGTTATTTGTACCCGGATGGCTTTACCAAACGCGGCTGCCGCGGCGCCGAGCAGATTTATTTTCTCGTCGAACTAACCGGCGCGCTGGAAAAGGTGAACGTCGCCACCGAGCATCCGGAGTTTCGGGCGGCGAAGTGGATCGCGATAGAGGATTTTGACCTGAGCTGGCTTCCGTTGGCCAAGCGGGAAGTCTATCGCGCGGTCTTCCGCGATTTTTTTGCGCAGGTCTTGGAAAATTCCGTTGACCCGCCGCGGGAATTTATTGATTAGGAGGGCCGCATGCTCACTTTTGGCGCTTTTTCTGTTTTGTTCACGGCTTTTGTCGGTTGCGTATGGTGGGCTTGTCGTGAGGATTGCGACGATTCCCCGAAGAACTGACCATGCTGGACTCCGAAGAACTGCGCTGGGTGCGAGCGACCGCAAACGAGTTGAACAACTTGCTGCAGGTCATCACCGAATCGAGCCATTTTCTGGCCGCTGCCTGCAAGGACAAGGAGGAGACGCGCAATTACTCCGAGATGCTGCGCAATGCGGTGGAACGTGCCGCGCAGGTAACGCGCCTGATGGTGCAGCGCGCCGGAGCGGGGCTGCCGGAGCCGGTGACCGCTGCGCCGGTTTCGACCGGCTACGGCGGTGGCGACGTGACCATTCTCAATCCGAAAGGGCCCAAAGAACTGATCATGCTCGTGGACGACGAGGAGTTCGTGACGATGCTGGCCGCGCGCGTGCTTAACGACGAAGGCTACCGCATCATCACTGCCAACAACGGCGTGACGGCGTTAAGCATTTACAAAAAACTCAAGGACGAGATCTCGCTCATCATCTTGGATTTCACGATGCCGATCATGGACGGCTCGGAGGTGTTCAACGAATTGCGGATGATCAATCCGCGGGTGGCAGTGATGCTCAGCAGCGGTTTCACGGAAAACGAGAAGCTCAAATACATGCTCTCGCGCGGGCTGCGTGGTTTCATCCCGAAGCCGTACACGCAGCAAAAGCTGCTGCTCCAAGTGCGCTCGACGCTGGACTCGATCAAGAGCGAGCAGGTGGCGAGCTAAAGGTGGTGGCTTAAGCGGCCATCCGCCGCCAAACCGCGTCCGCGAACTCTCAGCGAGCCGTGGCACCCGACTAGCTTCTATCAGGGCTGATATGGCCCGGATAGATACTTACTTCAAATTCATGATCGAGCAGGGTGCTTCGGATTTGCACCTGTCCACTGCCAATCAACCGATGGTTCGCGTCCACGGTGAGCTGATTCGCATCGACACGCCGCCGCTGGAAAACGACGACCTGAAAGCGCTCGTGTACGAGATCGCGCCGGAAACGAAGATCAAACAATTTGAGGAAACGGGCGACGTGGATTTCGGCTACGAGTATCCCGGCGTGGCGCGGTTTCGTGCCAATTTCCTGAACCAGAAAAACGGCGTTGCCGCCGTGTTCCGGCAGATTCCCACGAAGGTCCTGACCTGCGAGGAGCTGGGTTTGCCGCCGGTGCTCAAGCGTTTCGCGATGCTCAAGAAAGGAATGGTGCTCGTGACGGGACCGACGGGTTCGGGGAAATCCACCACGCTCGCGGCGATGGTGGACTACGCGAATTTGCAGCGCAAAGACCACATCATCACCGTCGAAGATCCGATCGAATTTGTGCATCGCAGCCAGCAGTGTCTGGTCAATCAACGCGAAGTCGGACTGCACACGAAATCGTTCGCCTCCGCATTGCGCGGTGCCTTGCGCGAAGACCCGGACATCATCCTCGTCGGCGAAATGCGCGATCTCGAAACGATCGAACTCGCGATGACGGCGGCGGCCACGGGCCATCTGGTCTTCGGCACGCTGCACACTTCCAGCGCGTCGAAAACGGTGGATCGCATCATCGACGTCTTCCCGACGAGCCAGCAAAACCAAGTCCGCGCGACCCTTTCCGAATCGCTCAAGGGCGTGGTGGCGCAGAATCTTTTCAAGCGCATCGACAAGTCCGGGCGCTGCGCCGCGCTGGAGATTCTCGTGTGCGACAGCCCGATCGCAAACCTCGTGCGCGAGGGGAAAACGCACCAAATTCCAGGCATGATGCAGGTCGGAAAAAAGAAAGGGAACCAGCCGCTCGACGACGCGATCATGGATCATTTGCGCGCCGGGCGCATCAGCCCGGAGGAGGCGTATGAGAAGGCCATCGACCGCAAAAAATTCCGCGCTCTGCTCAAGGAGCCGCCCAACGACCTGGAGGAATAATTCATGCGCCGCAACGAACTAGACCGACTTTTTCACGCCATGCTCGAGTCGCATTCGAGCATTTCCGATTTGATTTTTGCCGTCGATCGCCCGTTTCAAGTCGAGAGCCTGGGCGAGCTGAAGCCGGTGAACATCGAGCCGCACATCGACTGCCTGACTCCTTTTCACACGGAACAAATTGCGCTGGCGATGATCGGGCACGACCGCCGGCTGATCAAAGAGTTGATCATGATGGGCGCGTGCGATTGCAGTTACGCGCTGACGGAGAAGATGCGTTTCCGCGTCAACATTTTCAAACAGCGCGGACATTTCAGCATCGTCATGCGCAAGCCGCAGGTCGAGACGCCGACCGCCGCCGCACTCGGGCTGCCGCCCATTTTTCAAGAAATGTCCCGCCTCAAAAACGGCCTCATTCTGGTCACGGGCGCGACGGGCAGCGGCAAGACGACGACGCTCGGCGCGATGCTCAATGACATCAACGAGACGCAGGCCGTGCATGTCGTCACGCTCGAGGACCCGATCGAGTTCATGCATGTGAACAAAAAGGCGACCTTCAGCCAGCGGGAGTTGGGGCAGGATTTCGACAGCTTCCCCGGCGGCCTGAGATCGGCTCTGCGTCAGGCTCCCAAGGTGATCTTGATCGGGGAAATGCGCGACCGGCACACGGTCGAGATCGCGCTGAGCGCCGCCGAAACCGGGCATTTGGTGCTGAGCACCATTCACACGGTGGATGCCGGACAGGCGATGAATCGTATCCTGGGGATGTTTGATCGCGCGGAGGAAAAGCAAATCCGTCTGCGGCTGGCCGACTCGATTCGTTACGTGGTCAGCCAGCGCCTCGTGCCGAAACTGGGAGGCGAGCGTTTGCTGCTTCAGGAAATCATGGGCACCAACCTCCGCGTCCGCGAGGCCATCGCGCTCGGGGAAACGGAGCAGCGAAATTTCTACGACATCATCGACACAAGTTCACCCTTTGGGTGGACGACCTTCGACCAGTCGGTCGTGCGCGCCTTCGAGGCCGATCTGGTCACCGAGGAGACCGCGCAGCTTTATGCGACGCGCAAAGGCAAAGTGTCGCACGAGATTGATCTCATCAAAAAGCAGCGCGGTTTGTTTAAACATCAGGGCAGCGGACTGCGGCTTGATGTCGATCCTTTGATGCGCAACCGCCCGGTGCCGGCGGGGAAAGTTTAAGATGGAAACCAAAACGCGATTCGACTTTTTCGAGACCGGCGACCGCACGGCCCTGGTGTGTGTGGACGACCCGGAATTGCATAACGCGACCGTCGAGCAATTGACGGCTGCCGGCTACAAAATCCACACGGGTCTGTTTGCCGAGGACATCAGTTTGAAGATGAAATCCCACACCTACGACGTGGTCGTGGTGTTCGAGCATTTCAACGAGGCGGACTTGGAAACCAACCCTGTGCTCGCCGAAATCCGGGCCACCGAAGCGGCGCAGCGGCGCAACCAATTCGTGATTCTGCTCGGCCCGAGCATGATTACCGACGACCAGATGCAGGCCTTTCGGTTGAGCGTCGATCTGACCGTGGGCATCGCGAATTTGCAGGAATTGCGCGCCGTGCTGGGACGCGCCTTGATCCGGCACACCCAATTCTACCGCACCTTCAAGGAGTGCGCGACCATGGCTGGGATGATGTGATGTTGGACGATGGCGTCATTGCTTTCCCGGAAGTGCGCTCACATTTTGCCTTATGAAGTTCGTCCAATGGAGGCGGTTCAACTGGGAGTTGGCGCGGCTGCCGGACCTCTTCAGGATCGAAGCGCAGTATCGCATTCGCCCCGCGACCCGTGAGGACGAGCAGACGGTGCGGCTGCTCATCCATCGTGCCTTCAGTCTCGACCCCGATTGGGCGCAAACGCGCACGCGGGTGGTGGCGATGATCGACGGACACTTGGAGGAAATATTTCGGCAGCGCGAAGTGCCCTGTCTGGTCGTGACGCATGGCTCCCGCATCATCGGCGCGTCGGCGCTGACCTTGCGCGACGATGCCGAGAATCACCTGCTCTCTGGCCCGTGCATTCTGGCTGAGTACCGCCGCCGCGGCATCGGCTCGGCCTTGTTGCATCAATCACTGGCGATGCTGCGGGACGCTGGACTGGAGCACGCGCACGGCGTGACGAAAGAGGGAGTGCCCGCGGCTAAATTCGTCTATTCCCAATTCGATTCGGTCAGCGAGCAATACGATTTCGAGTCGTTGCCGGTCTGTTAAAAAAACAGCGCACTCGGCTGGCCTCCGCTCAAGGAATCTGGGGCGTCATCAGCGAAAAATACCAGCCGACTATAGCCGGTCCGGCGAACATCCACAGCAGCGCGCCCAGCGCGAGATAGGGGCCGAAGGGAATTTTCGCCGACCATTCCCGCCGTCGCAAAGTGATCGCCACCACGCCGAGCAATGCCCCGCTCATGGCCGCGCTGACGATCGTGAACAGCACGGCTTTCCAGCCGAGAAAAGCGCCGATGGCTGCGATGAATTTCACGTCGCCAAAGCCCATCG
>JANXWU010000184.1 GCA_025350985.1 Spartobacteria bacterium
CCGCCGTCTCTTTGTCGTCCAAGCGGAGCAGACAGGAGAATTGAGTATTCGCCAGCCGACCATCTTCCTCGATTTGGCGCTCGCACCGAAGTCCTTGAACGTCCCCGACGGCGATGCAATGCCCGACCAAACCGCTGCCGAGCGTTTCCTCATCACCACCGCGCTCAGTCCCTTTCTCACCGAAGCCACCACGCAGCGAGCGCGCGAAACCGCCACCATCACCCGCCATCTCGAAATCAGCCTCAATGAATTGATTCATCGCCAGAACCTCCGCATGGCTGAATTGCATGAGCAGGGCAAAGGCGGTGACGAAACGCTCATGGCAGCCAACATGAAGAAAGTCGAGGACAAGCTCGACGATTTGAACGGACGCCTTGAGAGGCGCACTGCCGAACTGCGCAATGAAGCGGAGTGCATGATTGGCGACATCCAGCACATCGGGCGGGCATGGGTTCTGCCCCACCCGGAGCGCACATCGCCACAATTCGCGCCAATGGTGCGCGATGAGGAGATTGAGCGCATCGCCGTTCAGCATGTTATCGCCCACGAAGAGGCGCGCGGCTGGGAAGTGGAGAGCGTTGAGACGGAGAATCGCGGCTTTGACCTTATCTCGCGCAAGCCGCATCCCGTAGACTCCAAGACGGCCATTGAGATTCGTTTCATCGAAGTCAAAGGCCGTTCCGCCGTTGGCGAAGTTGCCCTTTCAGCGAATGAGTTCAGAACGTCGGAACGTCTAAAGAAAGATTACTGGCTCTATGTCGTGTTCAACTGTGCGTCTACGCCGGAACTTCACATCGTGCAGAACCCGGCGACCATGGAATGGAAGCCTGTCGTGCGCGTGGAGCACTTTTTTGTCAAACCGTCTGCCGTCTTGGAAGCCGCGAACCCGTGAGCCCGACACCACATTCAGTAACCAATGTTGACGAGCATCGCCTCGTGGCGCTCATCACCGGAGCAGAGCGCCGCGTTCTATACATGGCTCCCGGCCTCACCAAGTCCATCGCCGCAGCTATTGAAGGAGCATACAACCGCCTCAGCGCCCAATCTGTTACTGTCATTTTGGATGTGGACGCGGAGGTCTGCCGCTTGGGTTATGGAACAGGCGATGGCCTTGCTGACGTTCAGGCCGCTGCCACCCGCTATCAAACGCTTATCTGCCATCAAAAGGGCGTTCGCATCGGACTTCTAATCTCTGACGACGTCACGCTCATTTATAGTCCCACGCCTTTGCTGGTGGAAGCCGGCTCCAAACGGGACGACCAACCCAACGCAATCCAGCTTACTACGCTCCCGCATGAGGTCGCTCAAGATGTCGGTCTTGGCTCGGACCCCGACTCACAACGCAAAGTCGGCCTCGACTCCGTCCAGTCCAGTCACATCGAAACCGTCAAATTGGACCTCCAATCCAACCCGCCCGTTAAGTTTGACCTAGCGCGGAAAGTCCGGGTGTTCAATTCCCGATTTCAGTTCGTCGAGTTTGAGATGACTGGTTGCTTTATCTCCAAAAAGAAAGTTCCGGTTCCGAGCTATTTGATGGGGCTAGCCAAAGACGAAGTAACTCAGCAACGGCTCCACGCGAGCTTTGACCTAGTGGGCAACACGGAACTCTCCGTCAAGATTGGCGACAAAGCTCTTTCGGAAACTTTTCTCCGAAAGAAGAAAGCAGACATCGTCAAGCGGTTCCTGACAAATCTAACCGGCTATGGCAACGTCCTCCTCCGCGCCAACAAGGATAAGCTACAAGCTGCCGTGAAGGATTTGCAGGACGACATCACTGCTTTCCAGGAGTCGGTAAAAGTCGGACTGCAAAAGCACATCGACTCCAATCGCGACTCCGTTGCTGCTGCTCTTTTGCCCGGTGTCCAAGCGAACCCACCCGACCATTACACCAAGATTCATGGCCCCAAGCCACCCGAAGCTATTCTAAAGACAATGCTGGCCAAGGAAATCGCGGATGCGTTCG
Source organism: Spartobacteria bacterium (assembly GCA_025350985.1). Taxonomy (GTDB): domain Bacteria; phylum Verrucomicrobiota; class Verrucomicrobiia; order Chthoniobacterales; family Chthoniobacteraceae; genus JANXWU01. Next base: position 1,964 of record JANXWU010000184.1, read on the forward strand.
GGGTGGCTGATGATGTGATTCAGGAGATGAAAGCCACCCTGATTTTCAAA
>JANXWU010000193.1 GCA_025350985.1 Spartobacteria bacterium
CCAGCACTTTGCCCTGCTCGAGGTCCGCGGGAATGAGGACGTAACTTTTCATCCCGGCGGACGCGGCGTTGGCGGCGACGGAGTTGGCGAGATTACCCGTCGAGGCGCAGGCGACGACTTGGAAACCCAACTCGCGCGCGCGACTGAGCGCCACGGAGACGACGCGGTCTTTGAATGAAAGCGTCGGGTAGTTCACCGTGTCGTTTTTAACCCAGACCTCGCGCACGCCGAGACGCTCGGCGAGGCGCTCGGCTTTCACGAGCGGCGTAAATCCAACTTGCTGGCCGACCGTCGGCTCGCCGTCGATCGGCAGCAACTCGCGGTAACGCCACATCGACTCGGGCCGGGAAAGAATGCGCTCCCGAGTCAGCAGGGGGCGAATGGCGTCGTAGTCGTAGGCGGCTTCGAGCGGCCCGAAATCGAAGTCGCAGACGTGGATCGCTTTTTTCTCGTACGCGCGTCCGCACTCGCGGCACTTCAGGTGGGTGAAACAGAGATTGGCGGAGATGGGCATGGCTGGTGTCGCTCGCATCGAGAGTGTGCGACGAGGCCGAGAAAACGCGACGGTGGTGCGTGATCCCTCTCATCTTCTCCGGCACGATCGTTTCCGACGCACCGAACTGGATTTGGCACCTGGTCCCCGATGTTTTGCTTTGAAACAAAACACCGAGCGGTTGCCGTGGCTTCAACGGGCCAGTCCCTCAGCCACTCTCGATAAGAGTGGGCGCAAGCTAGTGAGCCGGGTTGCGGGCGTCAACTATTTTTTAGCCCGCCGGCGGCCTTCCGTCGCGGCGTTGCGAACGAGGCCGAAAGAATCCGTGTTTTGGTTTTTTAGCAAAAAGCCCCGCACCAAAATCGAGCCGGTCGGCCCAACGATTTGTTGCGCGCAAACGACCGGCGATTGTGGCAGGCTCAAGCATGCCCAAACGAAACTCAAAGTCGAAGGCCAGTGCCAAATCCGCCAAACCCGAGCGCAACATTGCAGCCCCAAACTCCAACCCGCACTACGCCGCTCCCGGCGGCTTCAAGCCCAAACTAACGCAACGCGCCAACCGGGGACGATAGGAACGCGGCGGCTGCGCGGATGCACTCGCGTCTCGACACCGCGTTTCGATTTATATTCCCAAAAACATGCCCGCCGACTCTTTCGTCCACCTCCATCTTCACACCGAGTATTCCCTGCTCGACGGCATGGTGCGCCCGGCGGAGTTGATGAAAAAAGCGCGCGGGTTCGGGATGCCCGCGGTCGCGATCACCGATCACGGAAATCTCTACGGCGCGATCGAGTTTTACCAGGACGCGGTGGGCCGGGACAAAAGCGGCGATCTCAACACCATCGAGAACGCAGAGATCAAGCCGATCATCGGTTGCGAGGTTTACATGGCGCCGGGTAAAATGACCGACAAGAACGCGTCGTCGGGACGCGATGCCGCGTGCCATTTCACCCTGCTGGCGAAGGACGAGCAGGGTTACCGCAACCTCGTGAAGCTCGTCTCGCTCGCGCACCTGGAAGGGCAGTATTACAAGCCGCGCATCGACAAAACGGTGCTCGCCGAACACAGCGCGGGGCTCATTGGTTTGAGCGGTTGTTTGAAAGGCGAGATCAACCAGCAAATCCTCGCCGAGCAGTTGGCGAAGGCGAAGCAGACCGTCGCGGATTATCGCGACATTTTGGGCGCGGAAAACTTTTACATCGAGATGCACGATCACGGCATCGAGGCGCAGACGAAATGCAATCGCGTGCTCCCGAAGCTCGCGCAGGAATTTGGCCTCGGTCTGGTGGCGGCGAACGACGTGCATTTTCTCGAACGCACGCAGCACGAGGCGCACGACGTGATGATCTGCATCGGCACCGGCGCAAACGTCGCGGACGAGAAACGGATGCATTACGTGCCCGAACTTTATTTCAAGTCGCCGGCGGAAATGCGCGCGCTGTTTCGCGACCATCCAGAGGCGTGCGACAACACGCTCGCCATCGCGGAGAAGTGCAAGCTCAAGCTCGAATTCAACAAGCCTAAGTATCCAAACTTCCCGCCGCCCGAAGGCATGACGCAGGCTGTGTATTTGCGGACGATCTGTGAAAAGGGCGTGCGGGAGCGATACGGCGCGGAGGCTGATTCCGCCACGGTTCGCGAGCGGTTGGAGCGCGAAATCGTCCTGCTCGAATCCCAGGGCTTCGTGAATTATTTTCTCATCACCTGGGACTTCATCGCGTGGGCCAAGGCGCAGGGAATTCCGGTCGGTCCGGGTCGCGGTTCCGCGGCCGGTTCCATCGTCGCGTATGTGATGGGCATCACCGCCATTGACCCGCTCAAATACAAGTTGCTGTTCGAGCGTTTCCTGAATCCCGAGCGCGTGTCGCCGCCCGACATCGACGTGGACTTTTGCCAAAATCGGCGAGGCGAAGTGATCGACTACGTGCGCAAGAAGTACGGCGACCGCGCGGTGGCGCAGATCACCACCTTTGGCACGCTCGGCGCGAAGTCGGTCGTGCGCGACGTGGCGCGCGTGATGGGCTGGAGCTACGGCGACGCTGACCGCGTCGCGAAAATGATCCCGAACGAACTCAACATCACGCTGGCAGGTGAGGAAAAGAAAAACAAAGACACCGGCAAACTCGAACATGTCGCCGGCGCGATCGACAAAAATCCCGAACTGAAAAAAGCGGTCGAGAACGAACCGGCGACACGACAGCTCTGGGAATACGCGACCACGCTCGAAGGGCTCACGCGCGGCGTCGGCGTCCACGCGGCGGGCGTCGTCATCAGCGACCGCGATTTGTCGGAATACATCCCCCTCGCTCGCTCGAATGACGAGTCAATCGTGAGTCAGTATTCGATGGCTCCGCTGACGGACCTTGGGATGTTGAAGATGGATTTTCTCGGGCTGAAAACGCTGACAGTCATCCGCGACGCCGAGATTTTGATTCGCGGGAAGCAGCCTGATTTCGACATCGACAGAATCCCACTGCAGGACCAGCCGACCTTCGACATTTACAATCGGGGCGAGACCATCGCGGTGTTCCAAGTCGAGTCCGGCGGGATGGTGAATGTCTGTCGGCAGTTTGACGTGAAGGACATCGAGGACATCAACGCCGTCATCGCGCTCTTCCGGCCTGGTCCGATGGAACTAATCGGCGACTACATCAAGCGAAAAAAAGGCGCCGCAAAAATCCGTTACGCGCATCCGCTTTTGGAAAAAGTCTGCGGCGAAACCTACGGCATTTTCGTTTACCAGGAACAGGTCATTCAGGCCGTGCAAGTGCTCGCCGGCTACTCACTTGGCAACGCGGATCTGCTGCGGCGCGCGATGGGGAAAAAGGACAAGGAAAAGATGGCGAAGGAACGCGAGAAATTCGTCGCGGGCTGCAAAAAGTGGAACGACATCGACGAGAAAAAGGCGAACGAGATTTTTGATTTGCTGGAAAAATTCGCGGGCTACGGATTCAACCGTTCGCATTCGGCGGCCTACGCGTGGGTCAGTTATCAGACGGCGTTTTTGAAGGCGAACTATCCGGTCGAATTCATGGCCGCGGTGTTGAGCAACGAGTTCAGCAACACGGAAAAAATTTCGATTTTCGTCGGCGAATGCCAGCGGATGGGCATCGAGATTTTACCTCCGGACGTGAACAAGAGCGGGCCGAAGTTTGCGCCGGACGAGACAGGAAAAAGCCACGGAGATCACCGAGAACACGGAGAGGATTTCAGTGCCAATTCCTCTGTGAACTCTGTGGCCATCGAGGCTGGAACGGGTGCCATCCGCTACGGGCTGGCCGGGATCAAAAATGTGGGCGAAGCGGCGATGGAAGCCGCCATCGAGGAACGGGAAGAGGGTGGCGAGTTCAAGTCGCTTGAGGATTTTTGCAAGCGTCTCGACCCGCGCAAGATTAACAAAAAGGTGCTGGAAAGTTTGGTGAAATGCGGCGCGTTCGATTTCACGGGACGCGACCGGGCGGAGCTGTTCGCGACCATCGACAACGCGCTGGCACTGTCCGCCTCGGCGCACCGCGACCGCGCCTCGGGGCAAGTTTCTCTTTTTGACGCGATGCCCGAGGATGAGGAGCCGGCGCGGCCCACGAGAGCCGGCGCGGTGCCGCCGTGGCCGCAGTCGGAGAAGCTGGCTTTTGAAAAGGAACTGCTCGGTTTTTACGTCACCGGACATCCGCTCGACGAATATCGTTCAGTGCTCGAGAGCGGAAAATTTGTGCCGATTGTCTCGCTGGGTGAACAGGACGACAAGTCGCAGGTCCGCATCGCCGGGGCGCTCACCACGGTTGAGAAAAAATTCGCGAAGAAGGACGGGAAACCGTTTGCCATTGTGACGTTGGAAGATTTGACGGGCCAAATCGAAGCTCCGGTCTGGAGCGAGGCGTTTTCAAAATTTGGCGGATTGCTCGAAGCGGGAAAAGTCGTGTCGCTCACCGGGCGGCTGGACAAGCGGGAGGAGCCGCCGCGCATCGTGGTGGCTGAAGTCGCTCTGCTGAAACCGGAAAAAATGGCGCAACCCATCGTGCTCTCGTTTTCGTGCGAGCAGACGACGGAGGCCGATTTGATGGAGGTGCGCGACGCCATCCGGGACTCGCCGGGCGGGCAGCAGTTGAACCTAGAGTTTGTGAATGGCGATGGGCGGCGGCTGCGGATCGTGGCGGGACAGGAGTTTCGCGTGAACGCGACTCCGGCGTTGAGCGAGAAGCTGTCGCGCTGGAGGCAGGTTTAGGAGAGCTAATCGTGCCTTGGAGTGAAGCGGGCTATCGCTTCCGTGACCGAAAAGCTGTTGTTTCCGGCACCGCATTGACAGCGCGGTGCCTTCATTTGAAAACAAAAAACGCCGGGATCTTGCGACCCCGGCGTTTTGATTTTTCGTTGCGTTCGTTAATTAAAACACGAAGCGCAGACCGACGCGGACGGTGGTGAAGTCGTTGTCGCCGCCGAAGCCATGACGGCCATCAGCGAAGATGCCCATGTGCTGGTTCGCACGGAACTCGAGCCCGCCGCCGGCATGACCTTCGCCGGACTTGGTGCCGTCGAACGTGCCGCCGCCGCCGCCGAAGACGTACGGAGCGAAGCAATGGCCGCCGAGTTCAACCGGCCAGCGGAAGATCACGTTGCCGTTTGGGTTCCAGATGGCAGAGCCGTTGCCGTTCCAGATGTTACCTTCGACTCCGAGGCCGAGGTTACGGGTGACGAAGTAGTTGACTCCGAGACCGCCACCGAAGCCGTCGCCGTGGGTGCCGTTGGCCGTGTCATTCCACGAGCCGAAGACGTCCAGTTGCAACTCACCGGCGCGGAAGCACTCGGGGAGAGGTTCTGGGCCGGCTTTCTTGCTGGCGTGATGCACGACGACGCCAGCGAAGCTGGGGATCGACAGTGCGGCGACTGCTACTACTGCGAGTAGGGATTTTTTCATTTGGTTGGTTTTTCCTTTGGTTTGTTTGGGTTTAACGCGAGACACAAGGAATCGCGATGCACACTCCGTAAGGAACACGGCATTTGATGTAAAGAAGTTTTTTGCCCTCATCAGCGCATCAGTTTTTTCCCGAGAACCGAATCGCTTCCGTGCTTTTCCGCCCATTTTCACCGTGGGATGCGCTGGTGCAATTTGAGGGGAGCGCATCACCAACGGCTCAAAGAGAACAAGTCTGCCTTCATTAAACCCGTCTGAGTCCTTTCGTCTGCCGGTGGTTCATTGATCCGGGATTTGATGCGAGCGGACGCCATTTCGCGTTGTATTTGACTCCCCGCTTTTACATGGTTCCTTGTCCGCCGTTTCCCGAGGATGCCCCGTCGCTTTGAAATGAAAATCTTCACCGGCTCCGCCCATCGCCAGCTTGCGCAACGCATTGCCGATTATGTCGGCGTGCCGTTGGGCGATGCGATGGTGGACTCTTTCCCCGACGGCGAGACGATGGTGAAAATCAACGAAAACGTCCGGGGCCGCGACGTCTTCATCGTCCAGCCGACGTGCCCGCCGACAAACCAGAACATCATGGAGTTGCTCATCATGACCGACGCGGCGCGCCGGGCGAGCGCGGCACGCATCACGGCGGTCATCCCCTTTTTCGGCTATGCGCGGCAGGATCGAAAAGACCAGCCGCGCGTGCCCATTACCGCGAAGCTGGTGGCCAACCTGCTCACCGCCGCCGGCGTCACGCGCGTGCTCACGATGGATCTCCACGCGCAGCAGGTCGCCGGGTTTTTCGACATCCCGGTCGATCACCTTTACGCCGCGCCCGTCCTGTTGAAATACATGCGCGAACGCGGCTTCAAGGACTCGGAAACGGTCGTCGTGTCGCCGGATGTCGGCGGATTGAAAATGGCGGCGGCCTACTCGCAGGCGCTGGGCGCGGGCCTGGCCATCGTCGCCAAGCGCCGCAAAAGCCCGACCGAAACCGAGTCGCTCTACGTCATCGGCGATGTGGAGGGCAAAAACGCCGTGATCGTGGACGACCTCACCGAAACCGCCGGCACACTCACGAACGCGGCGGAGGCTTTGAAAAAACACGGCGCGAAAAAAATCTTCGCTGGCGTCTCGCACGCCGTCCTTTCCGACCTCGCCATCGAGCGGCTGCGCAAATCGCACATCGAAGAACTCATCACCACCGACAGCGTGCCGGTGCGCATGGCCGAAGGCTGCACGGTGAAAATCCTCAGCATCGCGGAATTACTTGGCGAAGGCATCAAACGCATTCATGATAACGAGTCCGTCACGTCGCTCTTCGAAATCAACGGCGGACAGGCAAAGCTTTAACCACCCGAATTTATGGCAAAACAAATCAAACTCGCGGCACAGACCCGCTCTGGCGTCGGACGTTCCGCGGTCAATAAAATCAAAGCGCAAGGCTCCGTCCCCGCCGTCATTTACGGTGGAAAAAAAGAGCCGCAGCCGCTGCAGGTTGGCGCGCGCGACATCGCCAACATCCTCGCGAAAGCCAGCGGCGAAAACGTTTTGGTCGATCTCGAAATCGATGCTGCCGGACAAAAGGCGAGCCGGATGGCGTTGATTCAGGAAATCCAGCATCATCCTTTGAGTGGGAAAGTGCTGCATGTTGACTTCCTCGCCGTCTCCGCCGACCAAAAAATCACCGCGAACATCCCAGTCGAGCCGTTTGGCGAAGCGGCGGGCGTGAAGAATTTCGGCGGCATCCTCGAGCAGATGATGCGCTCGATTGAAGTCGAGTGTCTGCCCAAAGACCTGCCGGACGTGCTGACCGTCGATGTCTCCGCGCTCAACATCGGCGACACCATTCACGTCAGCGACATCAAGCTTCCCGAAAACGTCGTGGCCTCCGACCTCGGCACCATGAGCGTATTCCACGTCCTCAGCCCGACGAAAATCGAAGCTGCCGAAGAAGCCGCCACGGCTGCCGCTGCCGCCGCGCCTACCGCGCCGGAAGTGCTCAAGCAGAAGGAAGACCCAGCGACCGCCGGTGCGGCCGACAAGAAGGGCGGCGACAAGAAGCCCGAGAAGAAGTAGCCGGCTCGGTGGCGTGAGGAAGTTTTGGAGCAATGTCCGCACCGGAACCGCATCCCTCCGCGACACCCACCCTCCCACGCTCGATTCGCCTCATCGTCGGCTTGGGCAATCCCGGTCGCGATTACACGCGCACGCGACACAATGTCGGCTTCATGATTCTTGACCGCCTCGCCGAAAAATCAGGCCTTCAGTTCCGCGCCGGAAAATGGCACGCGGAAACGGCGACGCAATCCGGTGTTCACTTTTGCAAACCGTCGAGCTTCATGAACCAGAGCGGACAGCCGGTCGCCGCCGTCAGCCATTTTTACAAAGTGCCGCCGTCTGAAATGTTAATCGTGCTTGACGACGCCGCGTTGCCGCTCGGCCGCCTGCGCATCCGCTCCAGTGGCTCATCCGGCGGGCACAACGGCCTAAAATCGATCTTCGAACATCTCAGCACGCAAGACATTCCGCGACTCCGCGTCGGCATTGGCGCGGCGGACGGAAAAGAGATGAGCGATCATGTGCTCGGTCAATTCTCGCCAGACGAGCAGCCCGTTTTGGAAAAGACTTTGCAGCGCGCGGTGGAGGCGATTGAATCGGCCCGGACGCACGGCCTCGAAGCCGCGATGAATTTTTACAACCAACCCGAACCCACATGAAAAAAAGATACGAAGCCCTGTTCATCCTCGACATCAAAGGCAAGGACGAAGCCGCCAACGACATCATCGACCGCCTCAAGGAAGAGTTTCAAAAAGAAGGTGCCGCGGTCGAGACCGTGCAAAAAATGGACAAGCGCCAGTTCACCTACGTCGCCGGCAAGCTCGACTCCGGCTTTTACGCAAACTTCATCATCGAGTGCGAACCGGAAGTGCTCGGAAAGCTGAAAACGAAGTTTGACCTTGACCGCGACGTGTACCGCCAGAGCTATTCCAAGGCCCCAAAAAAGGTGGAAAGAGCCGCGAAGCCTGCCTAGTCTCGACGTATGGCCAACCTGAACAAAGTTCTGCTCATCGGCAACCTCACGCGCGACCCCGAGGTGCGCTACACGCCCAAGGGCACGGCGGTTGCCGACATCGGTCTTGCGGTGAACCGCATCACCACGAGCGACAGCGGCGAAAAGCGCGAGGAGGTCACGTTTGTGGACGTGACGCTGTGGGGACGCCAGGCGGAAATTGCCGGCGAGTATCTGAAAAAAGGCCGCCCTGTTTTTATCGAAGGCCGTCTGCAAATGGACACTTGGGACGACAAAACGACCGGGCAGAAGCGGAGTAAAATCAAAGTCGTCTGCGAGAATCTGCAACTGCTTGGTTCGCGCCCGACGGATGGCGGCGAGGGTGGTGAAGGTGGTGGCGAGCGGCGGGAGCAATCTCGTCCGGCTGCCGGTCGTCCGGCCCCGCGCCCTACGCAAAAGCCCGCACCGGAACCGGAGCTCGAAGGCGAGCCGGACGACGTGCCGTTTTAACGCGACTTAAAGCTCAACGGGCGATCGCGTCAGCCCTGCGATGAATCGGGATTGCCAGCCTGCCGCCCGGTTTTCCACGGGAGAGTAAGCTCGAAGATGGTTTCGCCGCCCCGGTCGCAAAGTCTCGGCTCTAGGCTCAGACCGCGATAAGCCTGCTCCAACGCCTGCGGATTCCCGCGCAGTTCCGGAAAGAGGGCAGCGAGCCGCTGTTTGATCCAGCGCGTGGCCACGCGCCGGTCGAGCGGATGGAGCTTCGGCTCAAGGTGAAACGCGCGTTTAAAAAATTCGATCAGTCCGGATCTCATGGTGTTGGTGTGAATAGATGCCGGAGGCACGGTTATCTTAGGACTTGGAAACAGCCGCCGCGAAATTCGGCGGGATGCCTAGGCCGCACGGTTACGACCAAGGAAGCCTCATCGCATGGCACCAGCCGCGACTCTTTCCGTGGGCCGGAACTCCGGGGTGAATTAAACGGCCGCCCCGGACACATCCAGCAACCGAATGTTGCTGAGCGCTTCGTTCAACTCGCGTCGTAATTCCAGCAACCGTTCGCGGGTGACTTCCATTTTTTCGTCCCGATAAGATGCGAACTCGTGGGCAATTTCTTGCATGCGCGCGATGGTCTCCGCCACCAGGCTGTGCGTGCTGCCGGCAGCTTCGGCGGCGGCCAGTTTCAACTGCACCTTGCGCTGCGTCTCCCCCAGTTCAGCGAGGAGGATTTTTTCCGAAGCGACCCGACGCAGATTTTGAGTCAGGCCAAATTTGCTCAGCATCCAAATCGCCCATTTGGTCGGATCGAACTGCCAAGCCTTCACGCCGTTGCGGTAGTCGTGCTGAAATTCGTGGTGATAATTGTGGTAGCCTTCGCCGAAGGTAAGCAGTGCCATGAACCAGCTATTGCGGGCGGTGCAGCGGGTCGAGTAAGGCCGGTTGCCGATGGTGTGGCAGAGGGAGTTGATGAAAAAAGTCGAGTGCTGGACGACGACGACGCGAGCGACCCCGGCCAGCAAAAATGCCGCCAGCGCTCCCTGCGCTCCGCCCCAAGCCCAGCCGACCGCGCTGGTGAAAAGAAAACTCATGCCAAACGCGAGGGGATGAATCCACTTGTGTTGCCAAGCGATGAGCGGATCGCGCTGCAGATCAGCGACGTTGTCGAACGGCGGTTCGGCTTCCATTTTGAAAAGCAGCCAGCCGATGTGGGCGTGGAAAAAGCCCTTCGTAATGTCGTACGGGTCGCCCTCGCCATCGACATGTTTGTGATGCCGGCGATGCTCGCAGCACCAGAGCATCGCGGAGTTTTCAAACGCGGCCGCGCCGAAGAGCAGGGTGAACAGCCGCACCGACCAATGCGCCTTGAAGGCAAGATGCGACATCATCCGATGGTAGCCGAGCGTGATGCTCATGCCGGTGGCAAACACCATGAAAATAAAGAACGCGAACTGGAACCAATCGATCCCATTTTTCCAAAGATAAAGCGGCACGACCGTGATCGAGAGCAGGAAGGTGCCGATGAGGAAAACGCTAGTCTTCCAGTTGATACGATCGAGAGGGACGCGTGAAATCATGGGGTGAAGAGTCGGTGACTATAGCAGATGCGGGGCGACGTGCGCGGAATATCGGGAAAAATCGCGCGCCGCAAGTGAAAACTCCCTGCGACAACTTCTTCAATCTCGTTAAGGTAGCCCGCTTATGTCATTTCGAGATTTGGGTTTGTCAGAGGATGTGATGCACGGCGTGCAATCGATGGGCTACGTCGATCCGACTCCCATCCAGCTTCGCGCGTTTCCGATCGTGCTCACAGGCCGGGATTTGGTCGGCTCGGCGCAAACCGGCACGGGCAAGACGGCGGCGTTCGCATTGCCGATTCTCACGATGTTGAAAACCCGCGGCCCAATGCGCGCGCTCGTACTCCAGCCGACGCGCGAGTTGGCCGCGCAGGTTGAGACGGCGTTCCGTGATTTCGCGCGCTTCAGTGACCTGAGAATCGGCGTCGTCTATGGCGGTGTCGGTTACGGCGCGCAGCGAGAGATGCTGAAACAAGGAGTCGATGTGCTCGTCGCCACGCCGGGGCGTCTCTTGGATTTCATGGAAAACGGCGAGATCAAGCTGGACGCCATCCAGCACCTGGTGCTCGACGAAGTGGACCGGATGCTCGACATGGGCTTCCTCCCTCAGGTGCGTCGAGTGGTGGAGAAATGTCCGAAGGAACGGCAGACGCTTTTTTTCTCCGCGACCATTCCGCCGGAGATCGAGGGCTTCACGAAATGGGTCTTGCGCGATCCCGAAGTGATCCAAATCGGCGTGCGCCGCTCGCCGGCGGAGACGGTGACGCACGCCATTTATCCAGTCGCCCGCGATCAAAAATTCGATCTGCTCCTCGCGCTTCTGGAGAAAACAAAAATCGACAGCGCGCTGATTTTTTGCCGCACCAAACACGGTGCCGACAAAGTGGCGCACGCGCTCAAGGAGCAAAAACATTCCGTCGCCGTGCTGCACTCGAATCGGACCCAGCACGAACGCGAGGACGCGCTCGCCGGTTTCAAATCTGGCAAATACGAAATCATGGTTGCCACCGACATCGCGTCCCGCGGCATCGACATCGCGGGGGTCAGCCACGTCATCAATTACGACGTGCCGCTGCACCCCGAAGACTACGTCCACCGCATCGGTCGCACCGGCCGGGCGCAGGCGGAGGGCGACGCCTTTACGCTGATGACCGGCGAGGATTTGGAAGACGTGAAAAAGGTCGAATATTTCATCGCGCAAAAAATCCCGCGCTTGAAACTCGACGGTTTCGACTATCTCTACACGGCGCTCTTCGATGAAGGTCCGCGCGTGCCGATCCGCCGTGTCCCCGGCAAAAAGCGGCGGCGATAATCAGACTCCCGTCCGGGTCGGGCTTCGTGATTTCCTGAGTTCCAGATTCAACCCTCCAAGGAGGCGGTTTCGCGAATGACCCGGTCGGCAATTTCCTCGTGCGGTCCTTCGCTGGTGTCGATGGTCAGTTGGGCCGCATTCTCATAAAGCGGCGTCCTCCCCGCGAGCAGCTCGCGAATCGTCGCGCGAGGATTTTCGGTGTGAAGCAGCGGCCGGTTTTTATTCCGGGACACTCGCTCGAAAATCACCCCCTCGGCCGCCGCCAGCCACACCACCACGCCGAGTTCGCGCAGCCGCGTCAGGTTGTCCGGACGCGTGACGATCCCTCCTCCCGTCGCGATCACCAGCCCGTGTTCCAGTCGCAGCGAGTCGAGCGCCTCGGTTTCCAAATCGCGAAAATATTCCTCGCCCTTCCGGGCAAAAATCTCCGGGATTTCCGCCTTTTCCCGCAGCACGATCATCGCGTCCGTATCCACAAACCGGTAACGCAACTTTTTCGCGACCAGCCGCCCGATGGACGATTTGCCGCTCCCCATGAACCCAATCAAAACGATATTTTCACGATCGCTCACGATGCTTGGATCGAGGCGGCGGCGAGTGGCTCCGGACGACCTGAGTCGCCTTCGCCCCCTTCTCGTCCACGGTCAACTCGTATTCCACCTCCTCGCCTTCCGCGAGCGTTTTGAAACCATTTCCCAGAATGACCGAATGATGGACAAAGATGTCCGCCTGCGTCTCTGGATCGACGATGAAGCCGAATCCTTTCTTGTCGTTAAACCACTTCACGGTGCCTTTAGCCATGATTGCCAGCTTTTCAATTCCACGTTGAATTAATCTTTTTCCGCCGCACGCAGAGGGGCCGCGCGCGCCGCCAGCGGTATAAATCGGCGTCGTCAAAAGGGTCAAGCACGATTTGTCCAAAGTGATGTTTTTACCCGGACTTCGACTGTCGGACTTGGCAAAAACCGGACGCTCGCTACACTGCGCGCCGCATGAAAACTCAAGCACCACCAGTCTCCATCCTCATGGGCAGCAAGTCCGACTGGGACACCATGAAGCACGCCGTTGATACTCTGGCCGAACTCGGCATCCCCTGCGAATACCGCGTCGCCTCCGCGCATCGGACGCCGGAGCTCGCCATGGAAATCGCAAAGACCGCCGCCACGCGCGGGGTGAAAGTCCTCATCGCTGGCGCGGGTGCCGCGGCGCATCTCGCCGGTGTCGTCGCCGCGCACACCTGGCTCCCCGTCCTGGGCGTGCCGATGGAAAGCAAATCGCTCAAAGGTCTCGACTCCCTTTTGGCGACGGTGCAAATGCCCGGCGGCATCCCGGTCGGCACACTCGCCATCGGTTCCGCCGGCGCGAAAAACGCCGCGCTGCTCGCCGCGTCCATCCTCGCCCTGAGCGACGAAAAAGTGCGCGCGGCCCTCGAAGCGTTTCGCGAAAAGCAAACACGCGAGGCGATGGCGGTGACGCTGCCGTGAGTTTCTGCCGGAGTCGGGCGAGATCGCCTTCTCCAAATGCTCTCATTCTGAGCGGCGGCTTTGCGGGGCGAAGAATCCGGGATTATCCCGTTCACGAAGGTTGAGGTGAACCGCGAAGAGCACGTAGGAATTTTTTCTCCCCTTCGCGCTCTTCGCGGTAAATTTGAAAACCTTGGTCAGGGGGATCATCACAAAAGGATCGTTAATCTTCTTCCGCCCTGACGCGTCGATGAACACCGTCCTCTCTCCCGCCACACCCGACGCCATCGAACGCGCCGTGGCACTGCTCGCACGCGGCGACATCGTCGCGCTCCCGACGGAAACCGTGTATGGCCTCGCCGCCGACGCCACGCGCCCCGAAGCCGTGGCGAAAATCTTCGAGGCCAAAGAACGGCCATTCTTCGATCCGCTCATTGTGCATCTGCCCGATTTTTCATGGCTTGATCGGGTCACGAAAATTCCGCACCCCGATCTGCCACTCGTTGAAAAATTGACCCAAACATTTTGGCCCGGCCCGCTCACGCTCGTGCTCCCACGGCAAAAAATCGTCCCCGATCTCGTCACCGCCGGACTGTCCACGGTCGCCGTCCGCATGAGCAGCCATGCGGTTCTCCGGGCGGTGCTGGGAAAATTTGGCAGACCGCTCGCGGCTCCCAGCGCCAACCGTTTCGGCCGCATCAGCCCGACGGCGG